>DMMK01000197.1 GCA_003453085.1 Verrucomicrobiales bacterium | reverse complement strand
TCTTTATCCAAAAGCGCCACCTGCCGGAAGGAACGTTCCGCCTCATAGTACCAAAAGCCATGAAGTTGTCCGACGCCCTGATTGAAGAACTTCTGGGCTTCCGCGTTCTTGGTGGAGATTTTAAAGTCCACCTTGCCCGTGCCCGGCATCAACACTGCGGCCTGTCGCGGCCCCTCATTAAAGGCCTCCCCATGGAGCGAGTGCCCGGGCAGAGGGTCTGCCGCTGGACAGGCCAGGGCAAAGCTGAAGGAAAGGAACAAAGGAAGGCGCGGATGCATGCAGGCTGATATCCATAACGGCCACGCCCGCACGAATCCTTCCACGCGCAGCTGAATCATACCTTGCGCCAGCGTTTCGCCTTAAACTCATGTCGAGGCAGGCTGTCCGCATCCACCAGCCGCACGGGAATCCGCATGGAGAAGGTATCGCGCAGCTTGGCCTCCAGTCGTTTGATCAGAGCCTTGGAGACATTGCCCGGGACTTCGATGAGGAGTTCGATCTCGTCCATGGCATCCACCTTGCGCTGTTCCACCATGAATTCGGCGATCTCGCTAAACTGCCTCACCACGGCCTCGACCGCGCTGGGGTACACATTCACGCCCCGCACTACGACCATGTCGTCCACGCGACTGAGCACGCCACCTTCCAGGGCTAAGCGGCCCTGCCAGAGGCGCTTTTTCACCCAGTCGCCGGTACGGTAGCGCAGCAGCGGGCCAGCGGTACGATCCAGTGTGGTGAGCACCAGTTCCCCACATTCTCCTTCGTTCACTTCCAGGCCGGTGGCGGGATCGATGACCTCGGCCAAATAAGCCTCCTCAATGACCACGAGCTGGCCGGGAACGGCGGTGGTTTCATAACTCACGGGGCCCACCTCCGTCATGCCGTGGTGATCATACACACGGGCATTCCATAGTTTTTCAATGCGCGCACGCACTTCAGGGATGCTGCCGCCGGGCTCGCCTGCGACGATGATTTTCTGCACGCGCAGAGAAAGGTGTTCCACCCCGCTGGCCTCGCCAATCATCTCGCCCAGACGCAGGGCATACGTAGGCGTGCAGCACAGGACGGTTGCCCCATAGCGAGCCATCATTTCCAATCTTGCCTGGCTGGAAAGCCCCCCGCTAGGTAGGGTGAGGTAGTGGCCATTCGCTGCCTCATACGCGGTCCAAAAACCCAAGAAGGGGCCGAACGAAAAGGCGAAGAAGATGCGGTCCTTTCCTGCCACCAGATCCGCGCCGTCATAGACATGACGCCAGCATTTCAGCATGGCCTCCCAGCTTTCCGGCGTATCCAGCCAAGCCACGGGCTGGCCACTGCTGGTGCCGCTGGTCTGGCAAAAGCGCGTATAGGACTCCAGCGGCTGGGTCAAGTGCGTGCCAAAGGGTGGGTGGGCGAGGCGGTCTGCCAGCAGCTCCTCCTTCAGTGTGAAAGGCACCTGCTGAATGAAATCCTCGACGCCATTCATGGAGGAGACCACCACTTTGGCAGTCTGAAACTTGCTGGCGTAAAATCCGCCCGCTCCATTCACGGTGACGAGAATGGAGCGCAGCTTGCGCCATTGGTTGGAACGCAGGCGGTCACGATCTATGGGGGAACTCACATCAGCCACGGTGAAGGGTTGGCGAGCAGCCTGGACGGGTCAAACAGAGATGCGTAGGCGGTGGTAGATCATCCCAGGCTGTGCACGGCCCCGTAGGCTCCAGCATCATCGCCCAAAGCTGCCAGCACGAGCCGCACCTGATGGCCCCCAGGTCGCCATTCGTACTGATCCAAAAAGGCAGCCAGAGGCTGTAGCAGACGATCCCCTGCCCCGGTGGCGATGCCGCCGCCCAGGATGATGAGCTCAGGGTCCAGCACATTGATGAGACTGGCCAGCCCCGCAGCGAGATGACGCACGGACTCCAGCCAGATTTTTTCCGCTTCAGCATCCCCCGCAGCACAGGCCGCCAGCAGCGCATGAGTGGTGGCATACTGGCCTTTTCCACGCGCTTGCAGGGTCTTGTTGCCGATGGCCACCTCCAGACTGCCCGGTGTGCCAAAAAGATCCACCGGGGCATTGAGATCTGTGGTGATGTGCCCCAGGTGCCCGGCACGGCCCAGGGCCCCTTTCAGCAAACGCCCGCCGCTGTAAATCGCCCCGCCCACACCTGTTCCCAGGGTGACCATGAAGACATCCGGGCAGCCAGTGGCCGCCCCCACCCACACCTCGCCTAGCAGGGCAGCCTGGGCGTCATTGAGCACATTCACCCGCCGATCCAGAAAGCTGGGCCAGTCCAGCTTTTCCAGCCCGTGCATCCGCCCTGGCATCCACTGGATGCAGTGTCCCTGAGGATGGGCCAAACCGGGGGCGGACAGACCTACGGGCAGCTTTTGCCCTCCGGCGATCGCTTCCAGCTCAGCCACAATGCCGCGCACGGTGAGGGCAAACTGGGGCAGACCCTCCAGGAACTCGCCATCTCGCGTGGGCCGAGAGAGATGCGTGATCTGCCTGCCCGTAGGCCTCTCAATGAGCGCGGCCTTGATGTTGGTGCCGCCAAGGTCAATGCCGATGGCGAGTTCGCGGGTGGATGCACTCATGGTTAGGCTAAGATTCGCGCCCCTCCGAAACGGTCCACCCACCATCCACCGCCAGCACCTGCCCAGTGATGAATTTTGCCGCACGCGAAAGCAGGAACAGGGCGGCCCCTTCCACATCTTCCGGGCTGCCCACACGCCCGCCATCCAGAGGCTGCTTGGCTGCGACAAAACGGACGATGGCCTCATTTCCCACGGCCCGCTGGGACATGGGAGTCTCCACCAAAGCGGGTGCGATGACGTTCACCCGGATGTTTTGCTTGGCGTAGTAACTGGCGATGGATTGGCTGAAACCGATGATGCCCGCCTTCGCCGCCGCATAGGCATGGCTGGCAAAAAACTCCGGCGAGGGAGACCAGCCGAGGACGCTGCCCATGTTTAAGATGCAGCCGCCACCGCCCTGGTGGAGAAACTGGCGCACCGCTGCGCGATTTGACAGGATAAGGGAGGCGAGATTGAGATCCAGCGTGTAGCTGAGGCCTGCATCCGTGATCTCATGCAAAGGCCCATCTCCGCGAGAACGACCACTGCCGCCGGCGACATGATAGAGGGCATCCAGCCGCCCAAAGTTTTCCACCGCTAGCGCCACGGCTTTCTCCGCCGTTTCAGGCTGGCTGGCATCTCCAGCGAATCCACAGGCTCCGCTGCCTAGGGTCTGCAAGGCCGACTGCACATTGGCCTCGCTGCGACTGGTGACCACCACGCGCGCGCCATTGGCCACCAAAGCCTGCGCTGCGGACAGCCCCAGGCCCGTGGTGCCGCCCATGACGACCACGGACATTCCCTCGACATCGTAGCAAGTGTTCATGACCGATGACTATTCCGAGCGCATCCGCCCTGACAAGCCCCACAGCGGATGCTCCATGAAACAGGGCCGTTTCTGCCAATAGGCACCTGCGGGCACTGTCGCTACGGGTTGGGGCGAACGCATCACTCGGAGAGTGATGACTACTGTACTTGCGCTCATATCCTTGGAGCGGTTTTGTTATTTCGAGGCCGCAGATCGTGCAACCTTTCCGCGAGCTAAAGCTCGGGAGTACCTAGCTAGCCCTTTAAGCGAGAATTTCCTTCACCACGTGACCGTGGACATCCGTGAGGCGGAAGTCACGCCCGGCGTAGTTGAAGGTGAGTTTCTCATGATCCAGGCCTAACAAATGAAGCACCGTCGCGTGGAGATCATGCATGTGGACTTTCCCCTCCACGGCCTGGAAGCCGATGTCATCCGTGGCACCGTGGGCAAAACCTGCTTTCACGCCGCCACCAGCCAGCCAGACGGTGAATCCGGCGGGGTTGTGATCGCGTCCGGTACCGTTTCTTTCGGCATAAGGTGTGCGGCCAAATTCGCCGCCCCACCAGACGAGCGTATCTTCCAGCAGTCCTCGCTGTTTGAGGTCTGCCAGCAGTCCGGCGATGGGTTTGTCCACCGCGGCGGCGTGGTCGCCATGCTTGGGCAGATTGCTGTGCTGATCCCAGGCTGGATTGTTGGAGTTGTCGCCGTAATTGACCTGGATGTAGCGCACTCCCTGCTCCGCCATGCGGCGGGCCATGAGGCACTGGCGGCCAAAGTTATCCGTGATCTTGTCCCCAATGCCGTAGAGATTCAGCGTGGATTCTGATTCCTGGGCCAAGTCCAGCGCATCGGGTGCTTTATTCTGCATGCGCCAAGCGAGCTCGTAACTCTGGATCACGGCCTCGATCTCATTATCTCCAGGGCGAAGCTGTTGGGCATTCAGCGCGCCTAACAACTCATACTGCCGCCGCTGCTGCTCCGGTGTCCAAGTGGTGTTGACGATGTTTTTGATGGTGGCCTCTTTGCTCGGCAGCCCGCTGCGGCCCAGGGGGGTGCCCTGATAAAGCGCAGGCAGGAAGGCATTGCCATAATTGCGCGGCCCGCCATTGCCCAGGCTAGGACTGATGGTGACAAAGCCGGGCAAATTTTCATTTTCGGTGCCCAGTCCATACATCACCCAGGCACCCATGCTAGGGCGGATGAAGCTGGTGGTGCCTGTGTGCATGAACAGCGTGGCAGGGCCGTGCGCCACGCCTTCCGTATGCATGCCATGCAGGAAGCACAGGTCATCCACATGGCGATTGATGTGTGGGAAAAGATTGGAGGCCCAGCGCCCGGATTCACCATGCTGGGCGAATTCCCACAGGGGCTGCTTCAGCCGCTGAGGAGAGCCCTTGCCCGTCTTCGCCACCGTGCGTGGATCGGCAATATCAATGATCTTCTGGTCATCCTTCAGCAGCCGGGGTTTGTAATCATAAGAGTCCACATGGCTGACCCCGCCCTGCATGAAAAGGAAGATGACCCGCTTGGCCCTCGGCGCATGATGCGGCTGCATTCCGACACCGGGAGTGCCCGCCGCCCACGCCTGCCGCTGCGCCAGCGCAGACGCGGCGAGGTACCCGAAACCACAGCCCGTGGTCTGGAGAAAGGAACGTCGGGAGGAGAACATGCGGTTAGAACGTAGGGAGGATGCCTTTTTTTGCGTGGCAGACCAAGATCATTTTCCGGCCTTCAGGTTGAAGACAAGTGGCCATGGCAAGATTTATCCAACATGAGAGTCCCCTTCCGAACGCATTATAAGTCTTAGACCCATAAACTCGGCTGTTAAGACGCCCGAATCGTAATTCCAGTCTCGACAATCTCCTGCGCTCGTTTTTTGATCAGGAAACTCCCGCCCATGACTGACGCCGCCTCCTTTTTCCGTTCTGCCTTTGCCCTCTTGGCCGCAGGCTTGTTGATGAGCAGTTGCAGCTCGGCCCCAAAAGAAGAGGCCGGGCAGGCCGGACCACCCAAACGCGGCGACTCTTTTTGGATCGGCGATCAGGTAGTGGGCAGCCCGAAGCTGGTGATCGACCTGACGGCGCAGCGCATCCGGTATTACAAAGGTGGTAAGCTGGTGGGAGTATCGCCCATCTCCTCGGGCCGGGATGGTCATGCGACACCCACGGGCAATTTCAAGATCACCCAGAAAGATGTCTATCACCGCTCGTCCATCTACGGTGCCTATGTGGATGCCGAGGGAAATGTGGTGGTGGAAGATGTGGATTCGCGCATTGACCCATGCCCAGCGGGAGCACGGTTTGTCGGGGCCAAGATGCATTACTTCATGCGAGTCGTCGGCGCAGTGGGCATGCACGAAGGTTACCTGCCCGGTTACCCGGCTTCTCATGGCTGCATCCGCCTGCCCACCAAGATGGCCTCTATCTTTTATCACGCGACACCGCATGGCACCCCGGTGCAAGTCGTGGGAAATGCCGCCCTCGCTGAATACGAAGCGCCAGTGACCACGGCTCCGGCAGCCGCAGGAAAGGTGAAGAAGCCGAAGTCTCAAACGACCGAGGATGGGATGCGTCCCGGTCGCCGCTCGAAAACCCCAAAACGGGGTGCCGTGCCGCCAGGGACAACTCTGTATCTTTGAGACGCCGGATTTTAAAGCCTGCATCTACACAAGAAAGGGGCGGATGCCCGCTTGAGTCTGCTCTGACTTTCGCGACCATATCCGATGACCCGTACCGAAGCCTACCTAGCCCTGAACCTGATCCCCCAAGTAGGGCCAGTGCGCATCCGGCGGCTGGTGCAGGCTTTTGGTTCACCCGAGGCAGCCCTGCGTGCTAAAGCATCCGAAATTGCCCAGGTGGAAAGTTTCGGCCCGAAGCAGGCGGAGGCCATCGCAGCCTGGGAAAGCGAGGTGGAACTGGAACAGGAGCTGCGCAAGATCCAGGATCGAGGGCTAACCTTGCTAACCCAGGAGGATGACCTCTACCCGCCCCTGCTCAAGGGCATCTATGATGCGCCCATCCTGCTCTACGTGTGGGGAGAGCTGCAAAAGCGCGACCACCAGGCCATCGGCGTCGTGGGCAGCCGCCATGCGACGATCTACGGCATGAATGCGACCAAGAAGCTCAGCTTTCAGATCGCCTATGCAGGCTACACCGTCATCAGCGGTCTGGCGCGGGGCATCGATACCGCCGCACATGAGGCCGCCCTAGCCGCCAAGGGGCGCACCATCGCCGTTATTGGCTCTGGAATGGGCAAACTGTACCCGCCGGAAAACATGGCCCTGGCCCAGCGAATTGCCGAAAATGGGGCCGTCATCAGTGAATACCCCGTGGACCGGATGGCAGATAGACAGACCTTTCCGTATCGCAATCGTGTGGTGGCGGGTTGGGGCAGCGGTCTGCTGGTGGTGGAAGCACCCATCAAGAGCGGTTCCCTCATCACCGCGCAGCAGGCCACGGAGCAAGGCCGCTCCGTTTACGCCGTACCTGGGCCCATTGACAAACCCACCTCCAGCGGTTGCAACCGCCTCATTCAGCAGGGGGCCAAGCTGGTGATGGATGCGGCAGACATCCTGGATGATCTCACCGCTCTCTTCCCCACGGCCCCCATCGCGCCCAAAGTGGAGCCCGTCTCCTCCCCTGCGAACCTGACGCTGGATGAAAAAATCCTCTACCAGACCCTGAACACGGAGGAACTGCACATCGACGAAATCACCGGCCGCTCCGGCCTGGCCGCCGGCACCGTGAACGTGAATCTCATGCGACTGGAAATGAAACGCCTGGTCCGCGCGTTGCCTGGCCGGCGTTATGTTCGTGTCGGATGAATGATTCCTCGCCTCTTGCTGACACGTATCCCCTGCGTTAAACATCGCGCCCCTTTTCTGCTCCCGATCCTATGCGCATCCTCCATCTCACGCCCGGCACCGGCAACTTTCACTGCGGAAGCTGCCTCCGAGATCATGCGCTCATCAAAGCCCTACGCTCACGCGGGCATGATGCGATCATGGCCCCGCTCTACCTGCCCCTGGTGACGGACCGCGAGGCACCCAATCCCGAGATCGGCATCCGGGTGGGCGGCATCTCCCTGTACTTGCAGCAAAAACTGCCCTGGTTCCGTTTCGTGCCCCGGTTTATCCACCGCTGGCTGGATAAACCCGAGCGACTGCGTTTTGCCTCCAAATTCATGGGCATGACCAGTCCTCGCGATCTGGGCGAAATGGCTCTGGGTGCCTTGCAAGGCGAAGGCGGCCGCCAGTGGCCGGAGTGGAAGCGCCTCATCGAATGGATCCGCACAGATGGCCGCCCGGACGTGATCTCCCTTTCCAACAGCCTGCTCATGGGCCTGTGCCCAGCCATCGAGCGCGACCTCGGCATCCCGGTCGTTGTCTCCCTTCAGGGAGAAGATTCCTTTTTGGATACCTTGATTGAGCCCTACCGCAGCCAGTCGTGGGCTGCCATGCGGATGAATGCGCAGCATGTCTCCCGCTTCGTCGCCCCCAGCCAGTTTTACGCCCGTGTCATGCAGGAAAAACTGGGCGTCGGGGAAGAAAAAATGTCCGTCGTTTACAATGGTCTCGATGCAAACTCCTTCGGTGTGGCTGAGCCTGACCCGAACTGGCCCGTCATCGGCTACTTTGCCCGCATGATCCACGGCAAAGGTCTCACCACGCTGGTGGATGCCTACATTCAACTCGCCAAACGCGGCACGGTCCCACGTGTGAAACTGAAGATCGGCGGGGCCAAAACCACAGCGGATGACAAGTATGTCAACGATCTGAAAAAGAAGCTTCAACAGGCCGGGCTGACCCAGCGGGGGGGGGGGCACCCCAACCCGAAATTTTTCCACAAGGGGGAGTTCTTTCGAAAACTCACCGGCATGGCCGTACCTGCTTGCTCCTATTAT
>DMMK01000469.1 GCA_003453085.1 Verrucomicrobiales bacterium | reverse complement strand
TCCACATTGCGATTGGGATCGAGAATGTCTTCGCAAAGGCGCTCCACACCCCGGGTGCCGATGCCGTCCAGTTGCGGGCCGATGAGGCCGCCCTTGCCACCGATCCGATGGCATGCTGCGCAGTTGGCCGCGAATATTTTCTCACCGGCCGCCAGATCGGGTTTGGCCTTGGCAAAGGCCGCACTGCGGGCTGCGATCAACGCATCCAGTTGCTGGCGTTGTTTGGATGAAATGGGAAGCGGCGGCGGGGCTGGTCGCGCAGGAAGATACGTCGCCAGCTTTTCACTCAGTGCGGCAGGCGCGGTGTGTTGCAGCATCCCTGCCAAGTTGCGCAAGGCAGCGCGTGTCTGATTCTCCCGTTCAAAGTCCTCCACGCTCACTACCGCAGGGCTGATGCGCCCCACCCCCAACCAGGCATAAGCCTTACCGTCATCGCCATCTACGATCTCTAGCCGGGCCTGCTTGCCCACGTGTTCGGACAGAT
Source organism: Verrucomicrobiales bacterium (assembly GCA_003453085.1). Classification (GTDB taxonomy): domain Bacteria; phylum Verrucomicrobiota; class Verrucomicrobiia; order Verrucomicrobiales; family Verrucomicrobiaceae; genus Prosthecobacter. The sequence continues at coordinate 7,485 of DMMK01000469.1, read as the reverse complement.
CCCACTCCACGAGCTCACAGCTGTCCTTGCGCGGAGGGAAGGCACTGGCGAGGACGGCACCTGATTTTGCCTCCACAAGCCTAACCAGATTTTTGTCATGCGCAGGTGCGTTGGCAAATCCACGATGACCATTGATCCAAAACGTCAGCTTTGCCGGCACGGGAAATGATTTGGAGGTGAGGATGCCTCTGAGGGATTCCTCATCGCCTCCCTTCATCATGCTCTGCAACACCTGCGTCTCAGTGCCATCTGTACACTTGCGTGCCACCAATGACCAAGCAGGGGTCGCCCCCGTCTGCGCAACGGATTCCCAACTCGCCACAGGCTGCTGGCTCACCTCTTCGAGCAGCTTCGTCGCGAGTTCCTGAGCCCAGGTCAGCAGAGCAGGATTGGCCGGAGCCCCACGCTCGCTGAGGCCGTCAGAGATGGCTTGAAGGAAGGCACTTGATCGTTCTGTGGAAAAACTTGCATGCTCATGAGCGATCTGGACGACAGCAGGGAGCTTTTCTGCTTCTGCGTAACGAGCCATGTGTTTCCAATTAGCCGAATCGAATCGGGCGTGTGGTTCTGCCAGAAGAAAAGAAGCAGCTTCTGCTGTAGGCACTGTTCTAACTAATTCCAAAAACCAAGGAGCATTCCGTTCAATACCAGTTCTCTCGTGCCAAAGTTGATTTTTCAAGACCCCTGGCTGAGACAAAAAATCACGCAAAAGAACCCGTACTGCATGTGCAAAGTGGGTATCACCAACATGGGTCGCTTTTGGTTTGGACTCCTTGGGATCTGCCATAACACGGTCGGTCAATTTCATCAGCATTTCAATCTGCCAAGCCTGCCAGCGGGGTTCTTCTTGAAGAAAATCTGCACGGTTTAATAAAGCCTGACAGACTGATCTTCCCCCCAAACTGGTCCGCCTCTCAAAGGCGAGGCCCAGGCTCCATTTTTCCCAAGGGTGCAATCGATCGTAACTGCCTAGGATCTGCGTCGTCTGCGCAATCAAAAGGCCTTGCTGATTCGAAGAATAATCGGTTCCATCTCGCTTATTAAACTGAATCAAGCCTCGCTGTCCGACTCGAGAATCTATCCCAGCATAATCGCGCCCGCCAGCATCAGGCTCATTCAACCACTCTGAACCGTTTAGCAGACCACGGTGGACGCGATAAATGTTGTATCGTTCTCCCAGGTAAGAACAGGCCCAGAGAGCATAAGCAGCCTGCATGGAGGCTTTGTAGCGGGCACCATCACCTGCATCATCAGGAAATTTGGGTGCATTTTCGCCTATGTATTTAGTCGCCACTATGTCCCCTACAGGTTGCATGGATCCCAACGGGTCGATACAGGGCAAAAGGAATTTTAACCAATCCTTCGTGCCCCGGAGTTGAACCTCTTGAAGAGCCAAATGGCGACGGGTGAGATTAGCATGGCCAAGGGTTTCTGTTATCTGTTCTGCCTCCATGGAGGTAAGGTCCACAGGAGGACGTTGGACACCCTTCTTCACCACCCGCCAGATCCTGCCGCGCTCTTTGTCACGTCCAGGATGTTCCAGTGGCACCTCATAGTGGCCGATGATGCGGTTGTAGAAATCCGCGATGTAGAGCGCATTATCCAGGCCTAACTGGATGTCCACCGGGCGGAACCAGGGATCGTCACTGGTGATGAAGTCGGGTTTCTCATTCGCCTTGGGCGTGCTGCCTGTGAAGGTGACGTGGTCATGATTGACCTTCGAAGTCACCACGTTTCCAACAAACATGTGGTCATCCCATTCCGGCCCCCAAACACCCCCGTCAATGTAAGCGATGCCGCAGATGCCCGTGGAACCGTGGGTGTGCTCGCACATCACGGGGGCATGGCCCAGACCATCGTGAGGTTTGCCAAAACTGGGATAATGAGCCCCCCGAATGAGCTGATAAACCGGTGCGCTGTGGCAGTCGGCACTGTAGAGATTGCCGTAACGATCCCAGCACAGACCAAAAGGATTTACCTGGCCATGCGTCCAGGGCTCGACTCTCGAACCATCTGGGCGGAAGCGAAAGACATTGCCGCTGTGGAGGTCCAGCATGCTACCATCCTTGGCTTTGAAATGACTGGTGTTGCTAAAGCCATGGGTCGCATAAATCCAGCCATCCAGGCCTAACCGAAAGCTGCTGCACATGCCGTGCGTGTCCTTTTCATAACCCAGCGGGCCAAAGACCACCTCCCGCAGGTCCGCCTTCCCATCGCCATCTGTGTCCGCGAAGTACCAGATGTTCGGGATGCTCCAGGCAATGCAGCCCGCTTGGTGCTCCGGCTTGTGCCAGGGCACCACACCCGTGGGGATATTGAGTCCATCGGCAAAGTCGGTGACCTTGTCGGCTTTGCCATCGCCGTCGGTATCCTCCAGGATCTTGATGGCATCGCGGCTGTCCTTCACTCGTGTTCCTTGGGCATCGGACCAGCGGCTTTTGTCAGCACTGTAAGGATACTCCACTGTCGAACTCACCCACAGGCGTCCACGCGCATCGAAGGCCATGTTGATGGGTTTGTTGATCATCGGCTCACTGGCAAAGAGCTGGATCTCAAAACCCTCCGGCACATGCAGCGCCGCGCGTTCTTGCGCAGGCGTCAGCGCTTCCGTTTCACGCACAAGCCGCGTGTCGGCAGCTAAGGCTGAAATAGCCCCGCAAACGATCATGAAAAAACTAAAGACGGAGCGGGAGAAGACATTCATCAGGAGAAAAGTATCAAGTCTAGCCACCAAAGCATGGGCAGTCACCTACGTCGCTGAGAGCAACATCCTTTAACGAACGTTGGTATGTCCATGCGTTTTCTGATTCTCGCTCTCACCCTGGCCTCCAGTGTTTTGGCTTTTGCCCAAAACACTTCACGCATCGTCCTGGCAGGTGACTCCACCGTCGCCACGGTCACCCAGACCAAAAAGGACCGGCCGGATCTGGCAGGCTGGGGACAGATGCTGCCGGAGTTTTTGCCGGAGGCCACCGTGATCAATCACGCACGTGGTGGAGCCAGCTCCAAAAGCTTTCGCAGTCTGGGACTGTGGGACAAGGTCATCGCGGAAAAGCCTGACTACGTTTTGATTCAGTTTGGTCATAACGATCAGCCCGGCAAAGGCGACCGCACCACCGATCCCAAAGGTGACTACCGGGATAACCTGCGCCGCTTCATTGAGGAAGTCCGCACTGTCGGCGGCCAGCCTGTGCTCATCACCTCCGTCGTGCGGCGGGTGTATGAAAATGGCAAATTGGTCTCCACGCTCTGGCCCTATGTGGAGGCCGTGAAGGAGGTGGGTGCAGAGATGAAAGTGCCCGTCATTGATCTTCATCAACGCAGCCTTTGGTTCGGCAATCAAATGGGCGAAAAGTTTTGCCTGCGTTATGCCCCGTCCGACACGGACCGCACCCACTTTAACAAGGAAGGGGCACGCATGATTGCCCGCATGGTAGCGGAAGGACTCGTGCGAGAGGTGCCCGAGCTGCGCGAGCATGTTGAACTCCTGCCACCGCCCCCGAAAGGACTGCCCTATGACGTGAAACTGGAAACGGTGACGAGCGACTACGATGGCAAAACCTGCTGGGTTCATCCACGTGCCGGAGCCATCCCGGGCCCTACTCCCACCGTGGTGATGACCATGCAAAAACTGCTGCTCACTGGCAGCGATGTCTTCTTTGCCCTCAATGATGTCAGCACAAACGACCTGGGCAAAACATGGAGCAAAATCACGCAGCATGATGAAACGTTAGGCCGCCGAAACCTGCCGGGAGACATCATCGTGGCCGCCTGTGACTTCACCCCCAAATGGCACGCTAAGTCTGGCAAGCTGCTAGGCACGGGCCATACCGTTCACTATCAAAATGACAAGGTGATGCATGACCAAAAGCGCGGCACTAGCTATGCCGTCTATGATGAAAAAACTCGCGTCTGGTCTCCTTGGGCCACGCTTGAAATGCCGAAGGAGGCCAAGTTTTTCAACTCCGGTGCGGGCTGCGTGCAGCGTTACGATCTGGAAAATGGCGACATCCTCCTGCCCGTTTATTTTAAAGGCGAAGGAGACAAGTATTACAGCGTGACCGTCCTGCGCTGCAGCTTCGACGGCAAGACGCTCCAATACCTCGGCCAAGGCAACGACCTCAAGCTGGAATCAGGTCGGGGTGTCTATGAGCCCTCACTCACCCGCTACCAGGGTAAGTTTTACCTGACTCTCCGCAACGACACCGCCGCCTACGTCACCACCAGCACCGATGGCCTGAACTACGGCCCCATCCAGCCCTGGCAGTTCGAAGACGGCAGTGATCTGGGCAACTACAATACCCAGCAGCACTGGGTCTCGCATAACAAGGGATTGTATCTCGTTTACAACCGCAAGGGGTTGAACAACGACCACATCGTCCGCCACCGGGCCCCCTTGGTGATGGCGCAGGTCAATCCTGACACGCTCAAAGTCATCCGCTCCACTGAGCGTATCTTGGTGCCCGAGCGCGGCGTCCGCCTGGGCAACTTCGCCATCACCGAAGTCAGCGAAAACGAGACCTGGGTCACCGTGGCCGAGTGGATGCAAAACACGCCCCCAAACATCATCGTCCCTCCGGAAAATGCCTTCGGTGCCGACAACAGCGTGTATGCGGCAAGGATCTTGTGGAAGGAGTAGAGTAGTGAAGCTCGCAGGACTTCCCACAAAGAGCCTCAGCTCAAGGAGTGTGGCCATCCCCACAGATGCCTATTCCACGGCCACATTCTTCAGCCCGTAGGGCTACCCATGAATAGCCGGAGGTTCCGCGAGCCTCGGCGAGCCAACCTCCGGACGCACATCCATTGGGACGCCCAATTTGGAGACAACCCGTAGGGTTGCCCTATCATCTCGCCTGTTCTTCAGCCCGCTGCCATTCATTGTCACGGTCATGAATGGATAAACCAACTTCAGACAAGAGACGCTCGTACTCCTGCCGAAACGTTTCTTCCCGATGATGGGCTTCTTGATTCCGAATATAGTCAATCAAGGCCGATTTTTGCTCCAACGAGCAAGTAAAGGCTCCATAACCTTCCTGCCAATAAGTGAAATTGGGAAATACCTTCTGTCCCTTGATCCAGGCTGATGAGGCCGTTTTGACTTCTTTGACCAAATCCGAAAGAGCCACACTGGGATGGAGGCTGATCAGCATATGCAGGTGATCTTCCACTCCCCCAATTCGATAGAGATGGCATTGGCGGTTTTTCAGCACGCCCCAGATGAACCGAAACAGCTCATCACGGCGGGCTTGGTCTATTGCTCGCTCGCGATGTTTGGTCGAAAAGACAATATGGTAAAGAATCTGGGTGTAGGTAGCCACGTGCCGTCGGTTATTAGGAATGATGCACCCGTTTTAGAAGTCAACGTATTCTGGGAGAGCCTACGCGACTTGACCGATTCAGGCCAGTAGAGGCCAACTTCATGAGATAAGCAGGCGATAGGCCTACCCTCCGGGTAGCAAGGATAGGTGGATCTTTATTCGATGCTGGAGGTTAGCTCGCCAAAGCTCGCTTCACCTCCGGCTATTCATGGAGAGCCCTACGGGCTCAAGAAAACCCCACCCGGGGGATATGCGATGAAACTAGATCGCCTGTAATTGCACATGCGCAAAGCCACAAGCCCTCACCTTTTCGTTTAAAGCAAGGACGCAGGTTTCGCCTTCGCCAGTTCATAACCCTCATCGGCCTGAAGCCCACCGGATTTAGAAGCCGCGACGGCGAGTTCATCGCATCGGTTGTTGCCCGCATTGGAAGCATGCCCTTTCACCCAGCGGATGGTCACCTTGTGTTTTTCCAGCACTTTCAAGGCGCGCTCCCAGAGGTCGGCATTCACCGCAGGCTGCTTGTCCGCCTTCACCCAGCCCCGGGCTTTCCAGCTCTTGGCCCAGCCTTTTTGCACCGTATCCACGACGTATTTGGAATCGGAAAAAAGCGTGACCGTGCAGGGGCGATTCAGCAGCTCCAGCCCTTTAATCAGAGCCATGAGCTCCATGCGATTGTTCGTCGTCCGACGATAACCCTCAGAGAGTTCCTTGGTGTGCGCGCCTGCTTGCAACAGCACCCCATAGCCACCTGGGCCCGGATTGCCACTGCATGCGCCATCGGTATAAATAGTAACGGAAGTCATGTCGAAAAAGGAAGTGAAGATGGCGGTGTCAGATCTCAGCCGTGTCCACCCACCAGTCATAGCCAGCTTTGAGCTGATAACCATAAATTGTGGCTGGAGCTTCTTCCACGTTCAGGTCCTCAAAGTACGGCAGGAGGCCTTCCACCCGTGATTTTGGCACAGCGGTGAAGACGGCTGGTATCTGTTGCTGTGAGGCTTCCTGTACAGCTCGGCGAATCGTCTCGGCACCCTTCGAGGGTGTGTCAAAATGCAGACCGGAGAGATGGGCGGAGACCATCTCGGCGCCGCCATCCGTCCACAGCCGTTTGGCCAGCCGAGTGTCCTCCAGCAGGCCGCGCATTATCCCTCTTTCATCCAAGATCGGCACGGGTGGCATCTGAGAACGCAGTCCGGTGCGCCCGCCTGTTACGATACAAGCAGGAGGGCCTGGACATGTTTGCTTCACTGTATGGCCCGCTTTGGCCTCAGTATTTTGCAATGAAGAAAGACGCAGCACCACAATCTCGGCCACTTTTTCAAAGAGTGGAATCCCCACTCTCCCTGTATAGCTCATAGGCAGGCGGCCAGTGCCGTTCATGACGATGCCATAACAGCTTAGCGACTTGCTACGTTCGATCTGCCGCCGCGCCTCATTCATCAGCAGGGCCAGTACCCGGCTGCCACGGGCCTGCGGGCTGATCTTGAGATCGCACAGATAGTGGGCCAGTTGCTTCATCGGACATTCCCCCTGCCAATGAAGCCAGCGCTGAACCCGCGCCAGGGTGCCGATGACCTCCCCTTCCCGCTCCGCCACCAGCAAAGTGGCCGGACCCATGGCGGAAAAAAAAGGCAGGTACGCCTGACCGTGGGAGATGGAAAAATGACTATTGTCCCCCAAGGGATACTGGAATTGGGCCTCAAAGCGCTCCAGCGCCTGGCCCATCCACGCTGGGGGCGGCTCGGTGAAGCTGTGCAGAGTCATGAGCGGGTGCCCACGAGGATGCGTGGATAGAAGAAACTGCGGTCTCGTTTTTCCATGGCTTCCCCCTGCGCCACATCCCAGCGAATGCCCTCGGCCAGGATCTCCATTTCGAGGGTGGAATTGAGCTGGCGGAGGATGAGACGTGCACCGGATTTCATCACTCGCGCCGCCGCCGTCAGGGTCTGCTCCGCCTGGGCGGGGGATAGCCAGTCGAGGATGTTGGAAAGGTGCACTAGGTCAGCACTCGCGGCGGGCAGGCTGGCAAGAACATCCAGCATCCGGCCCTGATGCCAGACGATTTCCGCCTGCAGCGGTGCGGTGGATTTCAGCCAGTCATAAGGCCAGCCCGGGGCAAAACGGCCGCCGTACATCTGGTGCAAAAAGGGGTTGGTCGCCGCAT
>DMMK01000274.1 GCA_003453085.1 Verrucomicrobiales bacterium | reverse complement strand
CCATGAACCTTTGCAAAGCCAGTTCCAGACAGTCCCCAGAACCGTGGGCAATGGCCGCCCCCACCAGGCCGAAACCGGAGCGCAAGGCAATCGTCATCATTACAGCCTGAACGAGCGAACGAATGATGGAACACCAGGCCAGCAGATCATACCGGACATGCGCCCGCAACAAAACCATGGGCATGCGAGAGGCAAAACGCAGCGCCGTGGTGGACCCACCGATCGCCAGAGGAGCCATCACCTCCCAGGCTGAAAGATTGTGGGAAGCCAGCCACGGCATCAGCGGCAACGAAGCCATCGTGCAAACAAAAATGGCCAGCCCAATGATGCGGAACAGACGTCGGGAAACCGAGAGGATGGTGCCTTCCCGTGCCACATCACCCGAGCCGACAGCGATCGCGAAGTACCGGGTGCTGGCCAGCGTGACCCCAAGATCCAGAAGAAGGAAGAAACTGATGACGGTCATCGCCAGCAGCCATGAGCCATAACCATCCTCCGAGAGACCGTGCAGCATCAGCGGCGCGGTATAAAAGACCACCCCGATTTTGACAACATGGTCCAGCAGATTCGCCCCGGAACCACGCAACAAATGTCTGCCAATGCTCATCAGTGAAACTTTATCATTCGCTTTTCAATAACACCCCATCGCCCTCGCTCCAAATGAAGTCGCCGGGTCCAAGAGGCTGCTGATGTTGTGCCAGGAACATCCGCAGCAACAGCACCAGACAGGAGCAGGAGTCATAGCAGAGATTCAACCCGGGCCAACCGCTTTGGCTGCCTCCACCCCCAGTTTTCCCGCCCTTTTGAAGCGCAAACCCGGCAGCTTAGGAAGATTGCCAAATAGCTTCGGCTTTCGCAGCCACACGCTGGGCCAGGACAAAACCTGGGCTGGTCTTGAAGACCCTACGGAGAAAATGACATTCGACAGTGACGCAAGCCTTCCACAGGGCAAATACATGCAGCGCAATAACCGAACGCAAAAACACAACATTTGTTATACCGCGCACAACCTGCCACAAACTAGAACTGCGGCCCGGCAAGAAGCCAATGGGTTCCTGTAGACTAGACCGCCATGATTTCGGACCTTCTGCACGACTTTGCCTTTAGATACATGCAAAGGAATGGGAAGGAAAAGCGAGTCCATCACCTGACAAACAAGTCCAGGAACAAGCCAGCCAGGCAAGAAATAGGAAAACCAAGCTGTCTGCATCCCTTTGCGCACAAGCTTCCATCGATTTTTAACAGTCTCTATCACCATATAAGCGAAGTCTTTATTGAAAGACTTTTTGTTAGCCTAATAACTTCACATCTTGTCACATTGACATTCAAATGCGCACCCATGATCTAGTCAAAACGTCATGGAACAAAGCCACCCCCTTGATCTCGCCTTTCGTGGAAAGAGGAGCTATATCCACGGTACGGATGTTTACACATCCATTGTTAGTCTGATCAGGGAACAAGAAGGCAACGGCGCTATCAGCCTTTCTTTCCACTCCCAGATCCTCAGGCAGCCAGATCTCATTCCTGCCAGTGAAAGCCAGATTGCAGAACAACGTGAGAGCCCCAGTTTTCGCGGCGATGTCCGGATAGGCAAAGGGGCTGAAGCCCAATGCTGGATGCTGATGGAGAGCAGCCGTGAAGTCGCCATGAGACTGCCCTGCCGCGAGGCTGAGGTGGTGGCCACAGCTCTGGTGGATGCAAACGACCGGACTGCCACCCTGCCCGCCAGCAGCGCTGGAACCCCCATCGAACAAGTGGTCTTTCTGAACAAGCATCTGCACTTGCTCGCGCTGCCTGCGCCAGCCACCCAATGGCTGTTTGCTAGGCTGGAACTGAGGCGGGCACTGCCAGATTCCACGACGGGAGAAGTCGCTGTGAAATTGAACCAAGTGCTGGGAGGCCGATTCACCCGAAGCAGCATTTCCTGGAGTGGTGAACCAATCGGGAACATCTATTTCTCCCTGGCCGCATGATCCCCGGCATTCGCATCAAACACATTGCGGTGCATGTCCCGGCCCTCAGGGAAAGCACGTTGGTGCGAGGCAGCGGCTTTGGCTACGATGCAACGTTCCTCAAAGAAAAACTGGGCACGCTGGAACTGGCGGTCAAGGAACCGGGCCAGCAGACTTCCGACCTGTGCGTGGCCGCTGCAAAAAATCTGGAGGCCAAGGGCGTCTCCCTGGATGGCATTGGGGCGCTGATCGTTTGTACGCAAACCCCCGACGGTCACGGAATCCCCCACACTTCGGCCGTGGTCCATGGCAAGCTCGGACTGCCAGAATCCTGTGCGTGCTTTGATTTGTCTTTGGGCTGTTCCGGCTACGTGTACGGGCTTTCGGTGGCGATGGCTTTCATGCAGGCCCACGGCATCCAACGCGGCATCTTTTTCACCTGCGACCCGTATTCAGAAATTGTCGATTCTAGCGATCAGGCCACCAGCCTCCTCTTTGGCGATGCAGCCACCGTCACGTTACTGGAAGCCAGCAGCCCAGGCTGGGCGATGACAGACATTTTGTTCGGCACGCAGGGCAAGGGCGGAGAAGCGATCCATAACCGAAGCGGTAAACTGCACATGAATGGTCGCGAGGTTTTTAATTTTGCCCTCACCCAGGTGCCCCGTCAGATTCGAGCCCTGCTGGACAAACACCAACTGACCCTGGACGAAGTGGACCTCGTGGCCCTGCATCAGGGCAGCCGTTACATCGTCGAAAAAATCCGTGAACGCCTGCACCTGAGCGCCAGCAAGGCACCGGTTTATCTGGAAGGCATCGGCAACACTGTTTCGTCAGCCATCCCCCTCCTGCTGGAACAGCACCTGGACCAACGGCCCATCCGCATTCTCCTCTCCGGATTTGGCGTCGGGCTTTCCTATG
>DMMK01000304.1 GCA_003453085.1 Verrucomicrobiales bacterium | reverse complement strand
CACAAAGCTGAAGCGCAACTGACTGCGCCCCCGGCTGACAAAACACTGCAGCTCCACCGCCAGCGCGATGAAGACCTGCCCGGAGGCAAAGCCCAAGTTCAGGCACAGCGAGGCCGAAGCCCCCAGCGCCACGTCAATCTCCGCCTGCAGATATGGAGACCCGTCCTTGAAAGGCACCACATAGTCCAACCGCATGCGGAACCACCCGCAGCCGCCCAGGATGAAGATGGCGATGATGAAAGGCGCGGACTTGTCCGACAGGGCCGCCCCTGCCGAGATGCGCAGCCCCGCATCCGTCAGGGAGGGGAAGCGCGGGAAGGTGAGGCTGAGCTCAAAGAACAGCGACAGGCGCAGGTTCTGAATACTGGTGGTGCCCGCGCCAATGGGCGGGAAATCCAGATTGAAGGTGGCAAAGCCCGTCACCTCCTTTGGCAGATCCAGGCGCACGCCCGCCACCAGCCCGGCGTCATCCTTGTAGCTGTAGGCGGCCATGGTGTCCGCCAGCATCTGCAGCATGGACGGCATGCGCACCTTTTGCGGGTCCAGCTCCATCTTCACCTGGCCGTTGATGCACTCCAGCTTGGCCTGCGCATAGGTCATCAGCGGCTGGCCGCCCATGCACACCTCCCAGTCCGCCACGATGCTGCCCTGGCCGTTCTTTTCCGTCTCCCCCTTCGCATTCGTCAGGATGCGCAGGGAGGAGTTCAGCTTCGCTTTCTTCAGGTTCAGCGCCACAGGCCCCAGGGAGAACAGGGTCAGGGAATCGGTCAGCTCCAGGTCCTCCACCTGGCTGTCCACCCAGGCCGAGAGCGTCTGCTGGTCAAAGCCGTGGGAGAGCTTGCTGCGCGCCTTCAGGTCCTGGGCGAATTTTTCCGATACCCCCGCCGCTCCCAGCAGCTTCTCCAGCTTGATGGCTCCAAAATCGGGCAGCAGATCCTTCAGCGCTTTTTCTTTCAGACGGGTTACATCCGCCTCCAGCCGCCGGCGTACATCGCGCACGCCCATCTCCAGGGACGCCGCCTTCAGCCGTGCCTCTTCCGCCACTTCATTGAGCGCGTTGCGCGTCCGGTCCACCATCGCCGTCACGGGGGACATTCGCACGTAGGCTCCTACATCCTGCATGAACTCGCAGCCGATGTTGCGCATGCGGTTGGAGAAATTGGCCACGCCCTCATCAATGGTGCCCTTGCCAAAAGAAACGATGTCATTGAAGTCCAGCCCCGGCACATCCGGCACCCGGCCAAAAGTGCGGAACAGCTCCGCCGCCGCCTTGCCCGCGCCCCCGGCTGCCTCCACAAACTCCTCCTTCACGGACGCCAGCCCATCCATCTGAGACTGGAAGGTCTGCCGCTGCAGGTCAAACCAGGCCTGCGCCTCCGGCAGCCCCCGCTCGAAGAACTCAATGCCAGGCAGATTTGCCAATCCTTCGTTCAGCCCAGCTTTGAGATCATCCGTGACCAGAGATGAAGCATCTTTCACCAATTTCTTAAACTCTCCATTCAGAGCCTTCGAAAGCTTCTCTGCCTCATTCTTGATCTGAGCAGCCAGCTTGTCTTCCAGACTGAGGCAGAAAGCCTCCAGATCCTTGAGGTTGTCATTCAGTTTTCCTTGGGTTCCGACAAGGCTATCCAGCTTGGTTATTAACTCCTTTTTTAAATCTTCAAAAGTCGTCGGGATTTTCAGCACACCAATCTTCAAAGCGTCCTGGACACTCTTCACCAGATTGTCCGTGGACTTTTTCAAATCATTCCGCATTTTACCAAAATCCACTTTCTCCTGCGCGGCTTCCAAGGCCCACTCCAGCTTCTTCAACTGGGACAGCAGGATGCTGGCATCCAATGGGTTGGGCAGGCTGCGCAGCCAGGGCAGGCGCAGCAGCTGCTCCAGCTTTTCCGCATGGATGATCACCCGCCGCACTTCTGCCAAGGCGTGACGCATGGCTTTTTCAGTGACGGGGGCGGTCACTGCCGCTGGAAACGGCCATGAGTTCACAAACAATTCTTGGAGCTTCACCAAGCCTTCCTGGCCCTCCTCCAAGACTGCCTTCCCATGCTCTGCGGTGCCGTGGATGGACTCCAGTGTCTTGCCCCACCACGCATCCGTCATCACCGTGATGCGCTTCTTTATTTCCGCCTTCAACGCATCTACCAAAACCTGGTCATCAGGCTCTTTGAGCTTCCTGAGCTGCTGCAGGGGATCTTGCAAGACCTCATTGACCTGAGTGGCGATCCCGCGCACGTCCCGGTCAGCCCGCTTCAAGACGTCGGTGACATTGGTGACCAGCTGTTTCTCCAACTGCGCTGTCAATATGACAATGTCCTGCGGAACCTGAAGCGCAGCCACAGCGTCCTTCATCTTCTTCAAGGGAGAATCGACATCCGTCTCCAATTTCGTCACCACATCCTCCCAGGCTTTCTCGGCCTCTTTCTTTTGCTCACCCACCCAGGCCTGGGTCTTCTTCAAAGCGGCCTCAATCTTTTGTCCTTCTTCAGGCAGAATGGCGACCGCCCGTGAGACTTCTGTGCACAAGCGGTCCACCTTTTCAGTCAGGTCATGGCCATGACGGAGGACCTCTTGACCCAGCTCTTCCAAATGCGTTTCCAGAGGCTCCACTCTATTTTCCCAAACTATTCCATCGAACTCCTTTTCAGACCACCTCGTAACCTTATCCAACCAGGTGAGTATTTGGGTGCGCAGGCGTTCTTCAGCCGTTGCCAGATCACTTTTCAGCAGCCTGTCCAAGGCGGCTGCCTTGGCCTTAAACTTTGCTACGGTATCCTCCAACCCTGTGTTCAAGGCTTCTTCCAAGCGGTAATCGAAGCCTGCGTCGGACTTCCCTGCCAGCACCCTGACGAAGGCCGACGGCAGGTTTTTCACGTTTGCGGTCACCTGCCGTGCTTTCAGCCACGCCTTGACCAGTCCGTCCTCATTCTCCTTGACCAGGGCTTCCGCGACGCGGCCGAGGTATTCGCCCACTTTTTCCGGCGGCATTTTGGCCACGCATAACCCCACCGCATAACCCAGAATCTCCCGTGAGACAGTCTCCAGCCCTCCGTCTAAAAACTCGCGGATCTGGCTCGGGACCAAGAGTTCCATCTGTTTCCATTCATCCGTGTCAGCCATGTTCTGGCCGCCTTCCGTGAGCCCCTTGGCCGCAGCCGAAATGACTTTCAGCTTTGCCTTGATAAGGTCAACGAATTCACTGGTCTTCTTCTCCAGGCCTCTCGCGGCTGTCACTGCGTCCTTCAGGGGTTGCCTCACGCCATTGTAAAAAGAGGTCACCCCAGCTTCCAGCTGACCTTGGATTTTTTCGACGGCCTTTTGAAGGAACTTTTTTGCATTAGAGGCTTCTCGCGCCCCCTCCACAGCCTTGTTGATGCCTTCTGTTTTGAAACTCTCCATCCACTCCGACACATTCGTCACCAAATGTCCGGCCTCCTTTCTCAGGAAGTGCTGCAGGGCGTCCACTTGCACATCCAGCTGTTTGGCCATAGCTGCAGCGGGTTTCAGTGCATCCAGCACATTTGCATCCAGACCGTTCAGGGCACCGCCGAGCTTCCAGCCCAGAACGGCCTCGCTGGACCGCCGGGTGGTGAACTGCTCCAGCACCGCCAGGGTGCTTTCCACGTGGCCTTGCACCAGATCGGTCGCTTCCGCCATATCGCGGCGCAGCTTGGCCCCAGCCCCGGCCATGATATCCGACTGATTGGGTCCCGGATCCAGCCGGAACAGTGTGACGTAGCGCAGCACGGAGCCCACCGAGCGCTGCTGATCCGGCGGCACCGTGGGGTCTGGCGGCAGGTGATGGGAAAGGTTGGCCTCCATCGTCATGCCCGACAGCCGGTACGTCATCCGCGCAGCGTCTGGAGGCACGGCGGGAGCACCGAAGGGTCTGGGCAGGTTCGGGTTCCTTACCGGCTTTGGCGGCAGCTCTGCCGCTCCATCCTTCGCATCCTTTTCGTCATCGCGCTTGGGCCTTGGTCTCAGGTCCAGCCCCCTCACATCCGGCCACTGGTCCGTATCATCGGTCAGATTCTCATCCGTGAGGGTGTAAAACCACAGGTTGTCCAAATTTTCGATCCGGCCTGCGCAGTCGCCTTCCGCCTTGCCGTGGGTGTGGCAGTGCAGCAGGACATTGGCCGGGCCGTAGATGCGGGGGTTGGCGTCGGCCTTGCGCAGCGGCACCTTCCAGCCCAGGCCCTGCTGGTTGGAATTGTACATGTCCTGCCCCCAGCGGCTGTCCACCAGGACGCGCTCATGGCAGGAGCAGGCCTTCACACAGCCCGGCAGGCCCGCATTCACATCCACGGTGGCCAGGTCCTGGAGCAGGCGGTACTGCTCGATGAACTCCACATACTCCTCCGTCTTCCGCAGCAGAGGCCGGCCCTCATGGCGGTCCTGCTGAGCTACAAACTGTTTGTTAGGCAGCACCGTGCGCCGGAAGACCGTCACCAGCTTGGCCCGGTTTTTCATGGTGTTGATCCGGCCCAGCACCTCCACCCGCAGCTCAGACACCCGGCCCATCTCCACCGCCACGGCAATGGTCAGCCGCCCGTTGGCGAAGGTGGCCTTCTGCGTCCCCCAGCCGCCCAGGGCGGAGAAGTACAGCCGCGCCACTGAGGCCTCCACGCTCTCCACCACCGCCCAGCTCCCCTTCATCGGGTCCTGCCACAGCATCTCGTAAATCAGGCGTGACTCAAAGGCCCACGCGAAGCTGCCAGCCAGCCCGTCTTCATAGTTCGGGATGATGCCGGCCAGCCGGTTGAGCTTGTCCTCCGTTTTTTCCTTTTTCGCTTCCTCCTCCTGGTACTTCTTCTTGGCCGCCGCTTCCGCATCTGCCCTGGCCTTTCCTTTCAACTTGTCGAAGTCGGGGACCGGCTCTGGCATGGGCTCGGGCTTCAGCAGGATGAAATCCCCGGGCTGAGCGGCCCCATCTGCCACAGCTGGCATGGAGGTGCGCAGCTGCGCGGCTTTGCGGAGTTCCGCCGTGACCTTCGTGCCATTGCGGCCGCCCTCCACCACCAGGCCACCCAGCTCCCCGGTGTCCTTGAACTCCATCTGCCGGTCATCAAACACCTCATAGACCGCCAGCCGGCTGTCCATGCACTGCAAGAGCCTGTGCCACCACTTTTTCTGCTGATTGTAGTCCGGGCTGTCCTCCCCGCTGGCCAGCAGGTATGGATTCCCGTCATGGACTGGGGTGTAGCCCAGCGGACGCCGTGGGGAACCCATGCGCGCCATGAGTTCCGCCACCCGCAGATAGGGCACCCGGTCCACCGTGAAACGCAGTCCGTACAGCATCTCAAACGACGCCATTCTCAGCGGCAGGCCCACGAGGCCGTTCGTCCGCTCCCCGTTCAGGATGCTGCGGATGTTCCACGGCAGGGGCTGGTAGTTCCGCTCCCGGTCTGAGGCCTCGATGAACAGCAGCGTGCTGCCACAGAAGCGGAAGTCCACCCGCTGCTTTTCCTCGATGTCCCGGTAGCCGTCCTCCTGCCGCCCCTTCTCCATGGCCTCCCCGATGCCCTGCGGCGGCAGCACCATCAAAAAGACCCCGCTGGCCGCCCGCCGCTGCCAGCCCCGGTCTGCTCCTTTGCTGGAGTAATACAGCCACTCGCTGCCCGCCTTGCTTTCCTCCAGCACCACTTCCGGCTCCCCCCGGGTGTCCAGGACGCAGTTAAAAAACGGCGTCCGGTCCAGGTACCACAGCCGGGCCTCCAGCCGCTGGCGCATATTTTTCAGGGTTTCCGCATTGGGCGTCTTCTCCGTCTGGTGAATGGCCAGCCGCACTGACTCGGTGAAGGTGAGCCCCTGCACCTGGGAGATCTCCAGCTTCAGAAGGGCTTCTTCGACCACGTTGGCTTTCTTGGCCGTTTCGGCCTCTTGGCGTTGCTTCTCCGCCTCCTTTTTTTCTTTGTCCGTCTCGTAACCGGTCAGCAGCGGCAGAGGCAGGATGAAGGGATGCGCCTCAGCCACCAACTGCCCGCCCTCTTCGGAGAACAGCGGCGTCTCCGATGCCTGCGGGTCGGTCCCGCCAGGGGCCACCCGCTGCAGCGGGATCTCCATCGGCCGCTCTTTCGGCCCGGTGGACTCATACTCATAACCCACTCCCCAGCACACGAGCTGCAGCGGCACGTAGTTGTTCCACTGCTCATCCGCCAGGGCGGCATAGCGTAGCACGAAGAAGCAGTTGGCCTGTATCTTCCCATCCTTGCCACCGTTCTTCTCATCCGCGCCCTTGGCACCGGACAGCTTGCCGCCAAAGCCCAGGTCCAGTCCGCCGATGCGGTAGGGTGCCAGACTCGGCGTGACTGACTGCGTCTTCAGCTCCATCTTCAGCAGCCAGGGCCGGGTGCGACCGGCAGTGCCCAGGCTGCCCGTCTGGAACTGGCTGACCAGCCCCGCATCCTGCTGCGCCTCCAGATTCACCAGGTTCGTCTTGCAGGCCAGCACCTCATCGGCATGGCTGCGCATCGCCGGGAACATCATCTTCCACCCCTCCCCCTTCATGCTGGCATCCGGAGGCATTGCCACCAGGCGCATCTGAAGGTCAGGCTGTCTCACGTTCTTCCCGCCATGGCGGAAGCGCGTCTGCGCCTGCAGCAGTGGAAACGGATTTCTCTGCTGCTGCGCTCCCGGCTGCAGGTGAAACAGCAGCACCGCCTTCGCCTCCAGATTCGGCTCCCACGTCGCCATCAGCCGCGTCCATCCTGCGGAGAAGATTTCGCGCCAGTGCGTGTTTTCCACCCGTTTCAGCACGCCTCCCGGTGCCACCACATCGTTCAATATCTGGGGCCGCACCGTCCAGGCCTGCATCATCGCGTCCCTGCCACCCGGCTTCACCCCCATCCCGGCAGGGACCGTTGGCGGCCATTCCGTGGCCAGACGCAGCACCCTCTTCGAAGACCTCTGCTCCAGCGTCAG
>DMMK01000548.1 GCA_003453085.1 Verrucomicrobiales bacterium | reverse complement strand
TTTCTCTACTTGGTGGAGAATGGGCCGGGGGGCATCGGGTTTGGCCGACGGATGGATCTGCCACCGTGAACGGCACAAAAGTGGTCCGGGACATTGTGCCAGGCTCAGAAAGCTCAGCCCCCCGGTCACTGAAGGCGATGACGGTGGCAGGGACTGAATTCCTCTACTTTGCCGCCAACCAGATCAACGTGACGGGCCGCGAACTGTGGAGGACCAACCCAGCCACTGAAGTCACCGAGCTTGTCCGCGTGATTGTGGATGGCGTCAACAGTTCCGGCGTCAACAATTTGATCGTCCTCGGTAACACTCTCTTTTTTACGGCCAATGAAGGACAGGGCGTGGAGCTGTGGCGCAGCAACGGTATTCCCGGTGCCGCAGGCACCACCCGTGTCACCAACATCAATCCGGGCGCCGGAAATTCAAATCCCACCAATTTTAACATCTTCAGCAGCAAGCTGATGTTCACCGCCGTCAATGGCAGCAATGCTATGGGGCTTTACTCCGCCATCGCGACAGGTGCTGAAACCCTGGTGAAACAGTTTGCCGCAGGCGACACGGCCTCAAATTTCGTCCAGATCGGCAGCAACCTTTACTTCCTCGTCAATGGCTCCCAACTCTGGGTCACCAATGGCGTGAATGCCGCAGGCACCACCCTCGTGAAGGACTTCCAGTTAGGCAATGCCGGCTCTTTTGCCACAGGCCTCGCGGCAGACGGCACAGGCATGGTTTACTTTTCAGCCACCGACGGCCTGTCCGGCCAGGAGCTGTGGAAATCCGATGGCACCCAGGGTGGCACCAGCCTGGTGGCCAATATCCGGCCTGAAGCAGAAACCCCTAATCCGCCGCCCCTGGGTTCCGCCCCCACTAGCATCACCCCTTCCGGTGCGCAGGTCTATTTCTCCGCCGATGCCACTGGCAGCAATCGCGAACTTTGGATCACCGACGGCACAGGTCCAGGAACACGGGTTGTCAAAACGACCGGAGATCTGGAGATCAATACCGGCGGAGCCAGCGATCCCACCTTCCTCACCGATATTGAGGGGGTTCTCTACTTCTCCGCCGTCTCGGCGGGCAATGGCCGAGAACCTTGGCGTACGGATGGCACTCCGGCAGGCACGGTGATGATTGCCGATCTGGTGGACGACACCCTCTCTTCGAACCCGGAACAGTTCGTAAAATACAAGAACGATGTGTTTTTTGTTTCTCGTGCTCTAAATCAAGGCACTCGTCTGCGCAAGGAATCGGATCCTCTCAATCCGATTCAGGATCCTACCACGGGCAATCCTGGACCAGTTAATGTCGCGGAGCTGCTCGTCTTTGGGACCGGGAGCAATGAGAGACTATTCTTTGTTGGCTCCAACCCTAGCAAAGGGACTGAGCTCTGGAAAAGCAATGGTACGACTGGCAATGACGCTAATCCAGGAACCGAGTGCATCGACATCAACCCAAGCACAGGCAGTTCCAACCCAGAGTATCTGACGGTAGTCGGAACCTCCCTGTTTTTCGTCGCCACCGATGGCAGCACTTCCAACGCCTCTAACACGGGCCGCGAGCTTTGGCGCACCACGGGCAGCCTGGCCACGACCAAGATCGTCAAGGACATCTTTGTCGGCACTGAAAGCTCGGATCCGGAAAACCTCATCGAATCTGGCGGCAAACTGTTCTTCACCGCCAATACCGCCGCCAATGGTCGGGAACTGTGGGTGAGCAACGGGACAGCCGCCGGGACCCTGCTGCTGAAAGACATTGTCCCTGGCCCGGGCAGCCCAGAGATTACCAACATACGCGATGTGGATGGCATCCTGGTTTTCTCTGCCAACAACGGCACGGATGGCCGCGAAGTCTGGATCTCCGACGGTACCGCCCTGGGCACCCGAATGCTGCAAGACCTCGCCCCTCAATCCGCCTCTTCCAATCCGGGTGAATTCACCCCCCTGGATGGTCGCGTTCTGTTCACCGGCTCCACGCCTGAAGCAGGCAATGAACTGTTGCTTTCCTTTGTTGGTTCCAACTTGGAAGTCGAGCTTCAGCCCGCCAACAGTGCCGTCGCTTCTGGCAGCACGGTCACCTTCCCAGCCGTTGACTTTAAGAAGAACACGACGCTGACATTCACCCTGAAGAATACCGGGGTTAACGGCTTGAATACCATCAAGCCGGTCATCACGGGGGTCAATGCCTCTGAATTCACCCTGGTGGCACCCAAGGCAGCCATCTCTGTGGCAGCCAATGCCAGCACGACGATGGCTGTGCGTTTCACCCCCAAAGAAGGCGGCATTCGCCGGGCCACGCTGTCCATCTCCAGCAATGACAATGAACCGAAGCCTTACGTCATCCAGCTTGAAGGCACCGGCAACAAGGACCCTGAAATCACTCTGCAGCCCCTGCCCCTCATGCTGAATGTGGGCGAGCCTGCCAGCTTTGAATCCACCGCCATCAGCACCGCTCCTCTGGCCCTCCAGTGGAGGAGAGGATCTGCCAGCGTGGCCGGGGCCACCAGCACCACGCTGAACATCAGCGCCGTCACCCTGAAGGATGCAGGTGCCTACACTCTCTTCGTCAAAGGCAGCCCTCTCACCGCCATCAGCAACCCTGCTGAACTGGGTGTGGTGGAGGACTACGTCGTCCCACCGACCCTCGTCGCTGGCGTCACCAAGGTCGCCACCCTGAAGGTCAATGCCGCAGGCAACCAGCTCACCTACCAGTGGATGCGCCAGCGGTTGGGAGAGCCCACACCAACAGACCTCGTCAATGACGACCGCTTCAGCGGAGCCACCACCAAGACCCTGGTCATCAAAGGCCTGCTTGCCACCGACACGGCCGAATACTCCTGCCGAGTCTCCAATCCTGCTGGCAGCAGGATCGGCGGCACGACGCAGCTCAATGTCTTCGGCGAGGCCCCAGATGTGTACAGCGACCAGGACATGCCGAATGGCGTGGTGGGTGGCAATTACCTCCACACGATCAAGATTGATCCTTCTGCGCTGAAGGCCGCCCTCACTTATTCTGCCACGGGTCTGCCCCCAGGCCTGAAAGTGAACGTCAAAACGGGTGAAATCTCTGGTCGCCCCACCAAGGAAGGCAACTACACCCCGACCCTCACGGCGAAAAATACGTTCGGAGGCGACAGCTACCTCGTCCAGACTGCCATCAATATTGAAACCTTCCCCTCCGGCGTCGAAGGCATCTACGCAGGCACCGTGGCCCACGATGGCGAAATCAACGGCCACCTCGGCGGTCGCCTTGACCTCACCATCACCAAGACAGGTGCCTTCAGTGGCAGCCTCTTCCTCGGTGGAAGCAAGCTGCCCATCAAAGGTGCTGTGGATGTCTTCCGCGCGGAAGACAACACGCTGCCGACCTTTGCCCTTCTGGTGAAGCGCACCGGCAAGCCAGTGCCGGAACCCGTGACCCTGACCGTGCAGCTTAATCCCGTCACCGGGCTGCTGACCAGCGAAAGCAAGGTCACCACCACCGGCGATACCGCGCTCATCACGGGCTGGCGGCGTGTGGATGCGGTGACTGCCGGCCACTACATCGGCTACTACACCTTCGGCATGGAACTCGGTGACATGGGCCAAGTGGGCGAAGCTTCTGCCGCTACGATTCCACAAGGCTGGAGCTACGGCTCCTTCACCGTGGCCAAGGATGGCAAGCTCACCTTTGTCGGCCGCACAGCGGATGGTGACAAGATCACCGGTGCTTCATTCGTCGGGGTGGGTGGCAAGGTCGCCGTTTTCCAAACGATGTACACCCCGCTGAAAGGCTCCCTGCTCGGTGACCTGACGATTGACCCCGTCGATACCGAAGACCTCACCGACAACACCCTCACCGGAGATGTGGAGTGGGTGCGCCCGGCGGATCCTAAATCCAAGACCCGCACTTATGTCGCAGGCTTTGGCATGACGGGCACACCGGTGGCAGATCCGGTGCCACTGGAAGCCACAGGCTCCATCTATGTGAAACCCGTGGGCACCGCCCTCACCCTAGCTCTGCCTGCGCCGACGACGGTTGACCTCGACTTCCGTTATGGGGGCCTCCTTGAGGCCGATGCCATCGCCCGTCTGGACGCCAGCGTGAGTGTGGCCGCCAGCCACAAGATCACCCAACCGACCCCGGCGACCACTGGGCAGACCAAGCTGGCCTCCATCGCAGGGGCCACAGGTCTCTTCACCGGCAGCTTTGCCCTCACGGATGCGGACCTTCGGCCTAACTTCACCAAACCCCTCATCCGCAAAGTCACCTTCCAGGGCATCATGGTGAAAGACCATCTGGGTGACAAATTCGGAGCTGGCTTCTTCCTCCTGCCGGAGCAGCCAGAAGGCACCGAAACGCCCACCACCGTGCCCATGCTGGGTGGTGAGATCGAGCTGACGCCGATCATTCCTTAAATCATCGTCATTCATCAAACA
>DMMK01000053.1 GCA_003453085.1 Verrucomicrobiales bacterium | reverse complement strand
ACCACCACCACTCCTACCGGGCATGCCCTTGCCGCTGAGTTTGCCGCTCGGCACCCAGGCCGAGTCGTGGTGCTCTACTCCCCCTTGGATCTGCCCGGTGTGGGAGCCCGTTTTTTGGAGGAGCTGGCTCCTTCGCAACTGGTGTTGGTGGAGGCCGAGGTGTGGCCCAATCTGGTCGCTTCGGCTGTTCACAGGCACATCCCGGTTTCTTTGGTCAATGCACGCCTGTCGCCGCGTTCGGAACGCCGCTATCATCAGCTCGGTTTCATCATCCGGCCTGTGTTTGCCATGCTGCATCAGGTGCTGGTGCAGGAGCCTGAGGACGTGCAACGCTGGACTCGCCTAGGCCTCACAGCCGACCGTGTCCACCATACCGGCAGCATCAAGTTTGATCCGCAAGGTGCCGCCCCAGATCCTGCCCAGGTGCAGTCCCTGCGCGCAGTTTTGGACAAGGCGGGCATCCAGCCGCGGCAGCCCATTCTCCTCCTGGCCAGCACGCATCCAGGTGAGGAAGTGCTGCTGGCAGAGATGACCCAGCGTCTGCGTCAAAAACATCCCCCACTGGCCTTGCTCATCGTGCCCCGGCATGTCGAGCGCACAGCGGCCCTGCTCGAAGAACTCGGTAGCCTGGGGCTACATCCACAGCGCCGCAGCGCCGTTCAGTCACCTTCGCCAGACCTTCTCATTGATACCACAGGAGAACTGCGGGCCTGGCAGGCATTGGCCACAGTCGTGGTCGTGGGCAAAAGTTTCCTGGCGACAGGAGGGCAAAATCCGGCGGAAGCCGTCATGGCCCGCAAGCCAGTGCTGTTCGGCCCCCACATGGAAAACTTCCAGGCGCTCATTGAGCTGCTGCTGGCGAGAAAAGGAGCCGTTCAAGTGGCCGACGTCGCCACGCTGGAACAACGATTGGATGTGCTGCTGAGTGATCCGGTGCAATGCCAGGAACTCGGCGACAATGGTCATGCGGCTCTGGCCATGCACGAAGGAGCGACGGCCAAGACACTGGCGCTCTTGTAGCAGGGCTTACGCAATCGCTGCGGACGGAGCAGGCACCTCGGCAGAGTCCTCTTTCTTCTTCCGGCGAAACATCAGGCTCAGCTTTTCCATGTAGATGTAAAAGACCGGCGTGATGTAAAGCGTCAGCAACTGGGAGAGCAGGAGCCCGCCCACCACAGCGAGACCTAACGGGCGACGTGCTTCAGCACCCGCCCCCCAGCCCAGGGCAATCGGCAGCGCGCCCATGATGGCCGCAAAGGTGGTCATCATGATCGGACGAAAGCGTACCAAGCAGGCCTCATAAATGGCCTCCGCAGGGGTCTTGCCCTCATGGCGCTCCGCCTCCAGGGCGAAGTCGATCATCATGATGGCGTTCTTTTTCACGATGCCGATGAGCATCAGCACACCCACAAAACCATACAGGTTCAGCTCATAACCAAAGAACCACAAGGTGAGCAGGGCACCCACACCCGCCGATGGCAAACCCGAGAGAATGGTCAGCGGATGAATGAAGCTTTCATACAGAATGCCCAGCACCAGATAGATCACGATCACGGCCATGACGAGCAGGAGGCCGAGTCCGTTCAGAGAGGCCTGGAAAGCCTGGGCTTCCCCTTGGAAGGCTGTGCTGATGCCTGCCGGGAGCTGCTGATCCACGGCACGCTCAATCGCATCCACAGCCTGCCCAATGGAGATCCCGGGCTTGGTGGCAAAGCTCACCGTCACGCTGGGGAGCTGCCCCGAGTGGGTGACCGTCAGCGGACCTACAGTGCGGGTGATCTCGGCCACGCTTCCCAGGGGAACCAGTTCCCCGGTGCTGCTGCGCAGGTAAAGCTGCGCCAGGGATTCCATGTCCGACCTGTACTTGGGGTCCACCTCCAGGATGACGTAATATTGGTTAGTCGGCGTGTAGATGGAGGACACCTGGCGTGACCCGTAGGCATTGTAGAGCGCATTTTCCACCTGGGTGGCGGTCAGCCCCAGGGAGGAGGCCTTGTTGCGGTTCACCTCCACAAACACCTGCGGGCTGGTGATCAGCAGATCGCTTGTCACATCCGCCAGCTCCGGCAGCGCCGCCATGGTTGCCTCTACTTTGGGGGCCACCTCGAAGAGCTGTTTGATGTCCACCCCAATGAGCGTGAACTGGTAGGGGCTCTTGGTGCTGCGGCCGCCGATCCGGATGGTGGCAGGCACCTGGGGAAAGGCCCGGATGCCGGGAATGGCCGCCAATTGAGGGCGCAACTGATCCACAATCGCCTGGGCATGGGGACGCTCACTGCGCGGTTTCAGGCTGACAAACATGCGCCCGCTGTTCGCGGTGGAACTCGGGCCGCTGGCCCCCACGCTGGAGCTGAAGGCGGCGATGTGCGGATTCTTGGCCAGCACGGCTGCCACCGCCTGCTGATGGCGCACCATCGTTTCAAAGGAAGCATCCTGGGCACCTTCCGTGACGACCTGGATCTGTCCCGTATCTTCCGTGGGGATGAAGCCTTTCGGCAGGTGCATGAACAGCCAGGCCGTCCCAATCACAGTGCCCAGCGTCACCAGCATCATGCTGAAACGATGCCTCAGGGTGAACTTCAGAGTCACATCATAAAGGTGCAGCAGCCCATCAAAAAAACGCTCCGTCGCTCGATAAAACCACCCGTGTTTTTCTTCCTGAACATGCGGCTTCAAAAAGCGGCTGCAGAGCATCGGAGTCAGTGTCAGCGACACAAAGCCAGAGACCAAAATCGCCACCCCAATAGTCACCGCAAATTCATTGAGCAGTCGCCCCAGGATGCCGCCCATGAACAGCACCGGCAAGAACACGGCTGCGAGTGAGAGCGTCATCCAGATCACCGTGAAGGCAATCTCCCGTGAACCTTTCAGCGCTGCATTCCACACCGTCTCTCCTTTCTCAATGTGCCGGACGATGTTTTCCAACACCACGATGGCATCATCCACAATGAAGCCGACGCTCAGCGTCAGCGCCATGAGGGAGATGTTGTTCATGCTGAATCCCAGCAGGTACATGACAGCAAACGTGCCCACGATGGACAGGGGGATGGCAATGCTGGGGATGATCGTGGCCCGCAGATTGCGCAGAAACATGAAGATCACCACGATCACCAGACCAATGGTCAATACGAGGGTGAGCTGCACATCATGGACAGACTCACGGATGGCCTGCGAACGATCGATCAGCACGCTCAGTTCCATAGCCGCCGGCATCTGTTCATTCACGGAGGGGAGCAGTTTTTTGATCGCATCCACCACCGCCACGGTGTTCGTCCCAGGCTGCCGCTGCACGGCAAGCAAGATGGAACGCGAGCCATCGCCAGACCAGTTGGCGATCTGGTCCTCCTCCACGCTGTCGAGCACATTCGCCACTTGATCCAGCCGCACCGGCGCACCATCACGATAGGCGACGATGAGAGGGCGGAAGGCTTCCGCCGTGGAAAGCTTGCCGCTGGTTTGCAGCGTAAAGTTCTGCTCCTGCCCCTGCAAAACACCTGCGGGCAGGTTGCTGTTGCCTGCCGCGATGGCATCCCGCACTTCGTCCAGGCTGATGCCGCGTGAGGTCAGCTTCAACGGGTCCGCCTGCACCCGAACCGCATATTTTTGCGATCCAAAGACCCGCACCTGGGCCACCCCTTCCACCATACTGATCCGCTGGCCGAGCGCTGTTTGCGCATATTCATCCACTGTGGAGATGGGCAGCGTGGCGGAGCTAAGCTGGAGAATCAGCACCGGGAAGTCCGCCGGGTTCACCTTGCGGAAAGAAGGCGGGCTGGGCATGTCATCCGGCAGATAGCGCTGGGCAGCGGAAATGGCCGACTGAACATCCAAGGCTGCGCCATCAATATCCCGGTCCAAATTGAACTGGATGGTGATGTTCGTGTTTCCAAGAGCACTGCTGCTGCTCATGGAATCAATGCCCGCAATGGTTGAGAATTGCTTTTCCAATGGGGTCGCCACCGAGGCCGCCATGGTTTCAGGATTGGCCCCAGGCAGAGTCGCCGTCACTGAAATGGTGGGGAAGTCCACATTCGGCAGGTCATTGACCGGCAGCTTCTGGAAAGCCAGGAGGCCAAAGGCGAGGATGCCAGCCATGATCAGCGTGGTCATCACTGGCCGGTGAATGCAGCGTTCGGGCGTCATGGGATTTTGGGGGCCGTCAGGGAGATTTTGCCGCTGCTCTGCTCTTTCCCGGCAGGCAGTCCCACGGGAGGTTTGATCTCCACCCGGCTTCCGGGAACCAGCCTGAGCTGACCGTCTGTAACGACGACCTCACCGACTTTCAGTCCCTGGCGAATGATGGCCTCATTGCCCACCGTGCGCTCCAGCTCCACATTCCGCAGATCCACACTGCTGTCATCCTTGACGACAAAAACATACTGGCCGTTTTGCCCCGTCTGCACCGCCGTGGCAGGCACCACCAGGGCATTGGGCTGGGTGGTCAATGTCAGGGCCACCTCGCCATACTGTCCTGGCCACAGGCTCAGGTCTTCATTGGGCATCGTCGCTTTCACCTCCAGGGTGCCGGTAGCGGGCTTGATGGCATTGTCCACAAAGGAAAGCACCCCTTGAATCTTCTGGGCCGCACTGCCACTGGGCGTGATGGTGACCTTCAGCTCCCCACGCTTCATGTAGGTCTGAATGTCCGTAAAATGCTGCTCCGGCACGGCAAAGATGACTTCAATGGCACGCAGTGGGTTGATTACCACTAGGTCCGTTTCATCCTCCTTCACCACATTGCCCGCATCCACGGCGCGGCGGCCCGCACGGCCCGTGATCGGAGAGATCACCTGACAGTAGCTCAGTGGCAGTTCCGCCTCTTTCACTGTGGCCGCCGCAGCTTCCTGGTTGGAGAATGCCGCATCCGCCGTGCTTTTAAAGTTGTCCACTTCCTCACGGGAGACGCCGCCGCTCTGCGAGAGGTTGGTGTAACGGGCCGCCTGTTTTTTGGCGATTTCCGCCTGAGT
>DMMK01000082.1 GCA_003453085.1 Verrucomicrobiales bacterium | reverse complement strand
AGTATGATCTGGAAATGCCCCTCGCCTCGGCCTCGGCCTTGGCGCTGCATGCTTTGCTGGCTCAGTCCATGGCCTTGATGGGGGGGTGTCTGGCGCTCTGGCTGCTGTTGAAAAAAGTGGTGACGGAGCGGGTGGAAACGCTGGTCAGCCAGGTGCAGGGCATGTCGCTGGAGACGGAGCCCATGCCCGCCATCCAGGGCCGGGATGAACTGGCCCAGGTCTCCCAGGCTGTCAGACTCACCCATGACCGCTTGCGTCATTCGGAACAGCGGTTGCACCAGATCGCCGCGACCATGCGCGATGTGTTCTGGCTGGCCCCGGATGACAGCCGCAGCTTTGCCTTCGTGAATGACGCGTACACTACCGTTTTCTCACGCCGGGCCGCCCGTTTGCAGACCCGCCGTTGGGACTGGCTGCACGCGATTGTGCGGGAGGACCGCCGACGCTGCCTGGAAATGCTGAGGTCTCTTCGTCAAGGAGGCCCCCGGCTGGAGATTGAGGTGAGGGTGGCTTCGCCAGAGGGGCAGCTTCGCTGGGTGCGCTGTCGGGGATTTGCCGTGCCCGGCTCAGACGGCCAAGAGTGTTCCGTGGCAGGCATCGCCATGGATGTGAGCGAGCGCAAGACGCTGGAGCGTCGGCTTCTAGACACGGCGGAAAATGAGCGCCGCCGCATCGGCATGGACCTGCATGACGATCTCTGCCAGCGCCTGGCTGCCGCTCTGATGAAGACGGGTGTATTGCAGTCGGCCCTGGCACGTTCAGGCGGCAGCAGCCAGGAGCCGCTGGCGGCGGAACTGGCCAACGACCTTTCGGAAGCCACTGGCATTGCCCGTGGTTTTGCCCGGGGCCTGGCGCCCGTGGGCATTGAGGCACTCGGCATCACTGCTGCCCTTTCGGACCTCGGTGAATTTATCACCCGTGGTTTTAAAATACCCTGCCGGGTAGAATGTTCGGCGGCAGACACCGCTCTCACCGGGGAGTCCTCCACGCATATTTTCCGCGTGGCCCAGGAACTGGCGACCAATGCGGCCAAGCATGGCAACCCTTCGTGGATTGAGATCAGCTTTGAAATGACGCCTCAGGAGGCAAGGCTGCTCGTAACCCATGATGGCCGCCCGTACCGTCCGGTTTCGGCTGCCATCGAGGGAATGGGCATGCACCTGGTGCGACAGCGCCTGGATGCCCTGGGGGCTTCCCTCAGTTTCCACCCACCGGCCCAGGGCGACGACGCGGTCAACTCCGTCGAGTGCCTCATCCCTCTTTCAGCAAACCCAGAAACCGCCACCGTCGAAATCGCATGAATACCCCCCCCAACCTGCCCCACCGAATCGCCATTGTTGATGACCATACCCTCATGCGGGAGGGGCTGAAAATGTTTGTCGAAAACCTGGAAGATTTCGCCTGCGCGTGGACAGCCCCAGATTCCCAGGAGGCTTTGAAGATGCTCGAAAAAGACGTGCCTGACGTGCTTGTGGTGGACATCACGCTGCCGGGCCGCAACGGGCTGGAACTCATCAAGGACGTGCGTGTCCTGAATCCGGATCTCCCCGTCCTGGTGGTTTCCATGCATGATGAGACCCTTTATGCCCAGCGTGCGCTGAAGGCGGGTGCCAAGGGCTATGTGATGAAGGATGCCCCTCATGGAGCCTTTGAAAAAGCCCTCCGCCGTATCCTCTCCGGCGGCATCGCCCTCAGCGAGCGCATGTCCGAAACTATCCTTCTGGCCTTCTCGTCCGGGGCCAGCCCTGGCCCCGATGGGGCCATTCATCACCTCAGCGACCGCGAGTTCGAGGTTTTCCAGCTCATCGGTGAAGGTCGCAGCACCGGCCAGATCGCGGAGACCCTGCGCATCAGCCCCAAAACCGTCGATGTGCACAAGCTGAAGATCCGCCAGAAACTGAAACTCACCGAAGGCACCTCTCTCACCTCCTTTGCCATCCGCTGGGTGGAGATGAGGAAGCTGGGCAAAAAGGCTGAGTAAACGACTTCCCCCTCCGGAGCCCATTCGTCTGGCGACATTCCGCTTGGCGAATGGGCAAGCTGCTTTAAGATAACGGCGGGTCGGCCGGAGTGGTCGCTCGTCGGAGTCGTGAGGCTCGCGGACGAGAGGAAAGTCCGGACACCACAAGGCAGCATGCCGCGCGCAAGCGTCGGAGGTTCTGGGGCAACCCAGGGCAATGGAAAGTGTCACAGAAAACAAACCGCCTTTTGGAGCTTCGGCCCCGAAGGGTAAGGGTGAAAAGGCGGGGTAAGAGCCCACCGCTCCGACAGCAATGAAGGAGGCATGACAAACCCCATGCGGTGCAAGACAGAACAGGAGAAAGGCCCGCCTGGCCGCAAGCCCTCGCAAGAGGGTGGATAACTCCGGGTAATAGTCGCACCTGCTTCGGCAGGGGAAGGTGTACCGCTTGCGGAACATCACCAGATAAATGACCACGCCGGGGGCCGCGAGGCTGAAGGTACAAAATCCGGCTTATGAAGGCCGACCCACTTTTCACCCATTCCCAGGGGAGGCGCACAAGGACAGCGGTGTGAAGGACAACAGGCGGGCAGCACCGCCCGCCTCCTAGCCTAGTCTCAGTGGATGTCATCTTCTGTTGTTTGCCAGCACTGTGGCACGCCGGTGCCGGCCAGCCGTAAGGATGGGTTCTGCTGTGCGGGCTGTGTCTATGTGCACGAACTGCTGCACCAGCAGGGGCTGGATCATTTTTATGACCTGAAAGGGGGGCTTTCCCTGCCGCCTGTCTCTCCCCAGGCCCTGCGGGAGCGGGATTATGAATGGTTGGCTGATTTGGCAGGTCTGGAGGCGGCGACAGTTGGAGGGGTGCGGACGGCACCGGTGGAGCTGCGGCTGGCCATCCAGGGCATGTCCTGCGTGGGCTGTGTCTGGTTGATCGAGCGGATTTTTGTCCGTCATGCAGGAGGGCTGCGGGTCAATGTGGATCTGATGCAGGGGGAGATCCGGCTGATCTATGCCCCGGCCATGTTTGATGCCGTGGCCTTTGCCCGTGACTTGCAGGCTTTTGGCTATTTGCTGGGGCCTCCTCATGAAGGGGAGGAAACCCGCCAGGCCACGGGCCTGGAGCGACGGGTGGGCCTCTGTGGCGCCTTTGCCATGAATGCCATGGCTTTTTCCCTGCCTGCCTACTTTGGCATGCCTGCCCAGTTTGCCTTTGCCTCGTGGTTTGACATGATCGCGGCAGTCTCCGCCACCCTGGCCATGTTCGTCGGTGGCAGCTACTTCATGGGAAAAGCCTGGCACAGCTTGCGCATTGGGGCCCTGCACATTGATACTCCCATTGCCCTGGGCATCCTCGCCGCCTATGTCGGCTCATTGGGCGGCTGGATAGCGGGAGTGCCGGGATTGAAGTATTTTGATTTTGTCGCCATTTTCAT
>DMMK01000534.1 GCA_003453085.1 Verrucomicrobiales bacterium | reverse complement strand
CAATGGCATTTTGAAAAGCCCGGCAGCCCGGCCATTCGGCATAGTTGGCCGTGAGCATTTCAAACTCCGCCGGAGAGGGCTCGAACCCGGCAATTTCAGCCTGAGGAAAAAGCGACTTCAGGTAAAAGCTGCCCAGACCAATGTTCCCCCCGATATCGAGGATGGAAGTGGGCGTGAACGAAAGCGACTCCAGGCAGCGGTAATCTTGTTCCATCAGCACTTCCACCATCAGAATGGTGTCCGGCTGGGCATGGCGGAGGTGCAGCCTGGGGGCTCCTGCCAGCGTTGTTTCCACCCTTAGGCGACCACCACGAAAGGGGCTCAGCCCGCCATAGCAGGCGCACAGGCGCAGGAGCTCCGCCTTATCCTCAAACCGCCGGCCCAGTCGCAGAGCGACGGTAGCCATGGAGATTTTTCGGCCCAGTCCCATGAGGAATCATTACCCAAAAAGGCAGCACAGACTCAGTCTTTGAAGGCCGCTTCCACATACTCGCACAGCACATGCCCGGCCAGCAAGTGGCATTCCTGAGCATAGGCGGTGATGGGGGTCGGCACGCAGTAGGCGTGGTGGGCCAGGGCCGCACAATCGGCCCCTTTTTCAGCGGTGAAGGAAACGACCACACAGCCAGCCTCACGGGCCGCTTTCAGTCCGGCAACCACGTTCTTGCTGGTGCCGGAGGTGGAGATCCCCACGACGACATCACCTGGTTGAGCCAAGGCCTCCACCTGACGGGAGAAGACGGTTTCAAAACCGTAGTCGTTGCTGTGGGCGGTGAGTACCGATGTATCGGTCGTCAAAGCCAGCCCCGCGAGAGCTCGGCGGTTGATGCGATAACGCACACACAGTTCCGCCGCCAGATGCTGGGCATCCGCCGCGCTGCCGCCATTGCCAAAGAACAGGATTTTCTTTCCAGACTTCAGCGCGGTCACCCAGGCATCGGCGATGGCTGCCAGTGTCTCGCGGCATTCATCCAGGCGCTTGAGTGTGGCGAGGTGGCCATCAAGATGGCCCTGAAGCATGGAGTTAAATTCGGACATAGAGATCAGTCTTCGAAGGATTTCAGCAGTTCATCTTTCATCACGCGGGCCGTGCCCAGTTTGCCCACCACGATGCCGCTGGCATGATTGGCCACATTCGCGGCTTCTTCCGCGCTCAGGCCCACCGCCATCGCCAGCGTGAGGAAAGCAATGGCCGTATCCCCTGCCCCGGAGACATCAAACACCTCACGGGCCTGTGTCGGGATATGATGAGGGGCAGCATCACGCTGGAAAAGGATCATGCCCTGCTCGCCCAAAGTGATCAGCACTTTGCCCACCGCCCATTGGTCGAGGAGCTGCTCACCGACTTCCAGCAAACGCTTGTCTTCCAAAGGCGGGCCGGGAGTGCGTTGATCCTGGATGCCTGCCGCAGCAAAGGCCTCGAGACGATTGGGCTTCACCAGGGAAGCGCCACGCCAGTTCAGCGGATTGTGGGGCGAAGGGTCCACCGTCACCAGCTTACCTGCCGCTTTGGCCAGGCCGAGAACCCGGTCCGCAAAGGCCTGCGTGACGAAGCCTTTGCCGTAGTCCTCAATGATGAGTCCATCGAGCTCCGGCAGCATCGCCTCGACTCCCCGGCAGACTTCATCCAGCTCTTCGGGAGAGAGCT
The DNA here is from genome assembly GCA_003453085.1 of Verrucomicrobiales bacterium. Taxonomy (GTDB): domain Bacteria; phylum Verrucomicrobiota; class Verrucomicrobiia; order Verrucomicrobiales; family Verrucomicrobiaceae; genus Prosthecobacter. The sequence goes on along the minus strand of DMMK01000534.1, from coordinate 3,833 downwards.
TCTGGATCGTCTCACGGTCCACCCGCACCACATGCTGCTGGCGGGCAATGATGCGCGTCTTGGCAATGGTGGGCAGCGTGCTGCTTTCCAGCATCGGGTCCGTATTGACCCCTTCTTCATGCAGCAGGCGGCGCAGTTCCCCCGCAGCGCTGTCTTTGCCCACACGCCCCATCAGGTAGGCATGAGGAGTGAAGGCGGATAGGTTGCGCGCCACATTGGCCGCGCCACCCGGAAAGGTCGTTTCCTTGGTCACCTCCACGATCGGCACCGGGGCCTCCGGCGAGATGCGGCGCACCGCGCCCCAGATGAAATGGTCCAGCATGACATCCCCGATGACGAGGATGCGGGCACGGGAGAAAGACTCGATATGGTCGGCGATCACTGGAAAGGAAAAGCAATGAACCAGAAGCGCCAGCGGGAGCGGGCAATAGAAAAATGAAGCTCAGGAACCACCTCACGCCAACCGGCGAGCACGCACGGCGGCAGCCAGGGTATCCAGCATGGACTCGGTGGCTGGCCAGTTCACGCAGGCATCGGTGATGCTCTGGCCATAGGTGAGAGGCTGGCCGGGCTTGGTGTCCTGGCGGCCTTCCACGAGATGGCTCTCAATCATCACGCCGGTGATGGCGGTGCTGCCTGCGGCGATTTGTTCGGCGAGAGAAGCTGAGGCGATGGGCTGCTTGCGGTAGTCCTTGAGGCTGTTGCCATGGCTGCAGTCCACCATGACGCTGGCGGGCAGGCCACGGGCGGTGAGCTGGTCCGCAACGGTCTTGATGGAGGCCGCATCGAAATTCGTACCTGCTTTGCCACCGCGCAGGATGACGTGGCAGGCATTGTTGCCCTTGGTATTCACGATGGCGGCGACGCCATCCTTGGTCACGGAGAGGAAACAATGCTGCCCGGCAGCGGCCTGGATGGCATCCAAAGCAGTCTGGATGCTGCCATCCGTACCGTTTTTGAAACCGACAGGCATGGACAAACCGGAAGCGAGCTGGCGATGCACCTGGCTCTCTGTCGTGCGGGCGCCAATGGCCCCCCACACCACCACATCGGCAATGTATTGAGGCGTAATGACATCCAGAAACTCCGTGGCGGCCGGCACACCCATTTTGGCCAGATCCATCAACAGGCCGCGTGCACCACGCAAACCGGTGTTGATATCGTAACTCTCATTGAGGTGCGGGTCATTGATGAAACCCTTCCACCCCACTGTCGTGCGAGGTTTTTCAAAATACACCCGCATCAGGATCTCCAGATCCGCCGAGTATTTCGCACGGGCAGTGACGATCAGCTGCGCGTATTCCAGGGCAGACATGCGGTCGTGGATGGAGCTGGGCCCCACCACCACGAGCAGGCGGTCCTCCTTCAGGTTCAAAATCGCCTCGGAACTGCGACGTGCCTGCTCCACAAAAACCGCCTCTGCTTCGCCGAGCGGGATGTCGTGCATCAGCAGGGCAGGCTGGATCAGCGGCAGGATCTCCGCCACGCGGAGGTCATCAGTAGGATGGGAATGGCTCACAGGACAGTCAGGTTGGCAAAAAGGGCGCGCAACGTGGGCTCTTTTGCCGAAATCGCAAGCAGGCGAATCATCGCGGCTGAATTCGTGGTAGCTGCCGCCCTCGGTCGAGCAACTTGCGCTGCCACCGCTCGCAACTTCTTCAAGATTACCGGGTGCACATCCACGCGGGGCAGTTTCACCACCCTTGGTTAGGCATGGCAAATATGTCTGTTACGGAAATTTAGGCCCCAGCAGTCGCTTTGCAAAGCCTTAAATTTAGGTTTATCAAAGCAATAAGACTGTCAGCCTGCCCCGATGGGGCATCAGTCAAAACGCAGGGCAGAGCTTCCTGACCCACAATCCCTCACCGCCCACGAATCCCCAGGATCAGTCCCAGTCGTTTTCTGGATTCTTGCGCCCACGGTCGCGCGGTTTGCCTTTTTTACCGCCGCGGTCTCGGTCATCCCAGTCGTTGTAAGTCGGCTCGGGTACACTGCGAAAGCCGCCAGCATGGCCGCGATCGGATTTCTTCCTGTCGGGATAACTCCCTCCGCCCACCACAGGGCGAGGACGCTCCTCCTTCGGGCGGGCTTCCACGATCTTGATGGCGCGGCCCGCCAAATTGCTGCCCTCAAGACTCGACATCGCAGCCTTGGCCTCGGAATCATTGGGCATGTCCACAAAACCAAAGCCGCGTGAGCGCCCAGTTTCGCGATCCATCACCACACGGGCGCTGGAGACGTTACCGTAGGCAGCAAATTCGCTGCGCAGTTCATCATCACTCACGCTGTACGCAAGATTGCTGACGTATAAGTTCATTGAAGGGTCTGAGTCAGGAGCCGCCAGTGGGAGAAGGGACATCGAAGTCCGACCCATGGCGTCAGAATCAGACTTCCAGCTTTCCCGATTAAGCGGGTCAGCCGTGAGAGATTAGGCGTCTGAATTTCTCCTGTCAATTCTCCCGCGAACGACAAAACACCTTCCCGGCCACTTGTCAGGAGGCTGGAGCGCGGCAAAATCCCAGATGGAAACACCCGTCCGCCTCCCCCAACTCGCCAGTCAGACCGGCGGCCTGCCCTCAGCCGTACGCTGGGCGCAACTGCTGCTCGCAGACCGCTTGAATGCGGGCGACATCGTCCTAGATGCCACCGCAGGCAACGGCCACGACACCCTGTTCCTCGCGGGCTGTGTCGGCCCTGCAGGTCATGTCTATGCCATGGATGTGCAAGCCCCCGCCGTGGCAGAAACCCGCCGTCGCCTTCTGGAATCTGGCATCTCGGAGGACCGATTCACTCTCGCCCAGGCAGGCCATGAGACGATGCTGGACCTCGTGCGCCCAGAGCACCATCAGCAACTTTCGGGCATCATGTTCAATCTCGGCTACCTGCCAGGATCCGACAAAACGGTGATCACCTGTACCGAGACCACCCTCGCCGCCGTGAACGCCGCCATCCATCTGCTGCGGCCGGGCGGTCTGCTGACCATCGCCGTCTATCCCGGCCATGAAGGGGGGGCACAAGAACTCCGGGCCCTTACGGAATGGGCAACCTCTCTGCCGCCCAGGGCCTATGAGGTGCAGCACCTGCGCCCGGTCAATCGCAGCGCGAATCCGCCGGAGTGCTGGGTGATTTGGAAAACGGCACCTTCTCTCGGGAGGTGACCTCACAAAACCGCCGCTCATACTCCTCATGGTTCGTGCCCATCAGCCGATCCCAAAAGTTGAAATACAGCCCGTAGTTCCCGCGCATCTTTTCGTGATGCATGATGTGGTTCGTCGGTGTGTTCAGGATGTACCTCAACGGCGAGCGCATGAGCCAGCGAGGGTGAAATTCATACCCCATGTGACCGGCGATGTTAAAGGCGATCTGCCACATCATGAAGAGCCCAAAGGCATAGGCATGCATCGGCATCACCACCACCAGCACCGGAAAGATCAGCGCCTGTACCAGGGCCTCCAGCGGGGAAAAGGCATAGGCGGCCCAAGGCGTGGGATTGTGGGACAGGTGATGCACCCGGTGAAACCAGCGGAACAGCTTCCGGTGATGCATCAGCCGATGAGTCCAGTAAAACCACGCATCATGAATGACGATGGCGCAGCCAATGCTCAGCCAGAACCACACCAGCCCATACTCGGAGATCTTGCGATACATCTGCGTCCAGCCCTGCCGTGTGGCATAAACGGTGGCCGCACCGACGAGGCCAAAGATGAGCATGGACAGGGCCGAATAACCGATCTCCCGCCACACCTCGCCGGGCCGGGGAAACTTTGCGATGATCTTGCGGTGAAACCAGCTTTGCTTGAATAGCCAGTACCCCAGCAGCCATGCAATGCCCG
>DMMK01000452.1 GCA_003453085.1 Verrucomicrobiales bacterium | reverse complement strand
GAACTCAAGGGCGAGATCGAGGTTCTCCGCCTTCCGGGTGTCACACAGGCGGCGCATGGCCTTTTGATAAAGGATGGTCAGTTTCACCGGTTCTTTCGCCAGCCAGTCGAGCCAGGGACCTGCCATGCTATCAAAGTCCCGTTCCATGGCCATCCAGACGGCAAAAGCCACCAGGGGATCTTTCTCTGCAGCCTCTGATTTGACGATCACAGACAAGGCTGGCTCAATGATCTCATAAGGCGTGGCCCAACTGCGCTTCCGACTGGCAGTGGATTGGCTGTACATGTATCGGGCGGCGTAGGCGACATTGTGCAACGCAGCAGCATCTCCCTGCTGGGCGATCTCAGCCAGATTTTTGCTTTCCCATGGGCGATAAGCGTCCGCCAGCCAGCGGGCTACCCAATGGCGGATGACGGGATCCGGGTGCCTAACAAACGAAGCGGGAGTGCTGGTATCCGGGACCGTTCGCTTGGCCCATGAAAAGTCATGGCGAATCATCAGGGTCCAGAAGGCTTCGCGAGTAAAAGAATCGTTACCACCCTGGGCAATGCGATCTTCCAGGAGTTTCCTTTGATCGCCCAAGGAATCAGCTTCCACCAGCATCCTCCTCGCCATCCGGCGCATCCAGTTGTTCGGGTGTTCCAGGGTCTTCACCAGATCTGCGGTGAAGAGTTTTTTCAGATCGAGGTCCGTCTGAGGTCGGGAGGGTTGATGGGATCTGCGAATTTTAAAAACGGGTTGGTCGACCCGGCTCGGAAGCAAGGTCACCGGAGCGGCCTTAGGGCCCGGGGTTTTGGGTTTAAGGGTCTCTTCAACATTCACCGGATCAATTCCCTCTGGCAGTTTGGGGGTGCTGGCCGTTTGGGCACCGCCCACGTATTCGACTCTCCAAATCCGGCCCCGGTCTCGGTCCACGCCTTCAGGGTTCGCTTTGGCATTTTGGTAGCAAGGGTACTTGTCGCACCAGTCCATGACCCACAGGTTTCCATCGGGCCCGGTTTGCGTAGAAACGGGACGAAACCAGCCATCGTTGGCACGCAGGAAGTCACGGCGGGGTTCGCACTTGAAGGTGGCACCCACAGGCGTCAGCACCTCCTCATGGATGGCGTTGTCGTGGATGTTGCCAATGAAGGCATGGCCATGCGTGTCAGCAGGATAGACACCTCCCTGATAAATCTGCACGCCAGCATAGGCCGCGCGGAAGTGTTTGTGCTTCACGATGCTGGGGATCAGCTCATAGGAGTAAGGATTCTCTGGCGCACCACCCTGGCGCACGTAGATGCCACCGGGGGCCATGTGGAAGAAGTGGTCAATCACACAGGCGCTGATGAAAAAATTCCCCGCCGCATCGTAGTCGCAGCCCCAGGGATTGCTGGTGCCATCGGCAAACACCTCGAACTCCCACGGCGCGCCTTTCTCACGTGTCGCAGGCCGGGCACGGCCGATGCCCGCATCAAATTTAAAGCCCTCTTTTTCCGGCTGCCCGGGGCGGCGCACCTTGCTGTTGGTGAAGACCCCGTGGGTCATGTAAAGCCAGCCGTCCGGGCCCCACGTAAAGCTGTTCACCAGCTCATGCGTGTCCTCACGGCCAAAGCCCGTGAGGCACACGCGCCAGGCCTCGGGTTTGTCATCGCCATCCGCATCACGAAAATGAATGAGGTGAGGCTGCTGGCCCACATAGATGCCATCGTCTCCGCACAGAATGGCGCTGGCCAGGTTTAAACCTTCGACAAAAACCGTGCGCTTGTCCGCCACGCCATCGTTATCCATATCCTCCAAAATGATGACGCGATCTCTCGGGATCGCCCCCTTGGTCTTGGGCAAAGGATGATACTGATCATCCTTCGCCTCACCGCCAAACGGCGCGGGATGTTCGGACCCATTCGGGTATTCGTAGGCTTCTACCACCCACAGGCGGCCGCGATGATCCCAGGTCATGGCCACGGGATTTTGCACCATGGGTTCATGGGCAAAGCAGCGCACCGCATAGCCCTCGGGCACGGTCATTTTCGCCCGCGCCTCTTCCGGCGTGGGGCAGATCTCGGAGGCTGGGGTGTAAGCCCCCACCAATTCCTTGGCATGGGCACTGCCCAGGGTCAGCCCGGAGGTCAGCAGCAATAAAAAAGACGTCTTCATGGTTGGATGAAAGAGTACCGACTTTCGCCTGAGAGCTAACAGACAAATTTTGGGACAAATCGGCCATTTGCCTTCCCCCCACCACGCTTTGTGCTGGCGCAGTGAGCGCGCGGCGTATGGTATCCCATGCGGTTTGCTTTCTTTCTCTTTCCTCTTTGCGGGCTCAGCCTGTCGTCTTTGCTGGCAGCGGATTGGCCTCAGTTTCTCGGTCCTCAACGCAATGGCATCGCAGCAGCGGAAGAGCCTGCTTTAAAAGGTCCTTTCAAAAGTGAGCCGGATCAGCTTTGGGAAAAATCGGTCGGGGCGGGGTTTGCTGGCCCCGTCGTCAGCAGCGGCAAGGTGATCCTCTTTCACCGCGAAGGCAGTGACATGACCACGGAAGCGGTGGAGGCCAAGACGGGCAAACCCCTGTGGCGCACCACCTATGTGACGGACTACGTGGACAGCTTCGGTTTTGACAACGGCCCACGCGCCGTGCCCGCGGTGGCGGAGGGGAAGGTCTTCACCCATGGTCCCGAGGGGCGCGTCACGGCGCTGGATCTGGAGACGGGCAAGGAACTGTGGGCCTATGACACCGCCTCCGCCGTGAACTCGCAGCCGGGTTTCTTTGGCCGCGCCCCCTCGCCTCTGGTGGTGGCGGGAAAGGTCATCATCGCCGCTGGGGGCAGCCTGGACGACAAACCAGCGGGCCTCATCGCGCTGGATGCCCAAACGGGCAAACTCGTCTGGAACAGTGTGGAAGATGAAGCTGGTTATGCCTCCCCGGTGATGCTGGGTGAAACCGTGCTGGCCTGGATGCGCAACAAACTTTGGTTAGTCAATCCAGAGACCGGTTTTGTGCTCGATTCCCTGCCCCTACGCGCGAGCATGGAGGCCTCCGTCAATGCCGCGACTCCAGTCCCCTGCGGCGAGGGCCAGTGGTTTGTCTCGGCAGGTTATGGCGTGGGGGCGAATCTGTTCAAGATCACACCTTTTCAACAGCCTGCTTTTGAGGCGGTGTGGCAAAAACAAAAGACGCTGGACTGCCACTACAGCACACCCATTTTTAAAGACGGGTATCTTTACGGCTTCGACGGCCGCCAGGAAACGGGGCAGACGCTGCGTTGCATCGAAGTGGCCACAGGTAAGGTCTGCTGGGACTCTCCAGGCATCCCCGGCGGCACGCTGCTGCGGGTGGGAGATCAGCTCCTCGTGGTCACGGAGCAGGGCGAGCTATGGATCGTCAAAGCCTCCCCAGATAAGTTTGATCAAGTGGCGACCGTGCAGATCCTGCGCTCCAGCCATCGCAGCCATGCCGCCTTTGCCAATGGCATCCTGTATGCACGGGATACGGAAAAGGTGGTGGCGATCCGATTAGGTGCAGAGTGACAGCATTTGCCCTGCCGCCATCTCCGGCCACAGTGCGCCCATGTCTCTCAGTCGTTTTTACCTCCCCGCCTCCGAATGGCAGCCAGATGCCCTCAGCCTGACAGGGGACGAGGCTGCGCACTGCGCCCGGGTGCTGCGCAGGCAGGTGGGAGATGAGGTGGAAGTCTTCGATGGAGAAGGCCGCGTGGCCCAGGCCGTGATCACGGCGGTGAGCAAGAGCAGCGTCCAGTTACGCCCCACCTCCGAGACCCGGCATGCGCCCCTGCCCTATCGCATTCACCTGCTGCCCGCGATGATCAAGGCCGAGCCCTTCGAGTGGCTGCTGGAGAAAGCCGTGGAACTGGGCGCGGTCAGCATTCAACCCCTCGTCACAGAGCGCACGGTGGTGCATCTCGCGGGCGAGCATCTGGACAAAAAGATGGCCAAATGGCGCCGCCACATGATCGAGTCCGCCAAGCAGTGCCACACCCCCTTCGTCACCCGATTGGAAAAACCTCGCCCCTTTGCCCAAGTGATCGCCAGCCTGCCCGCAGGCAGCCTCAAGGTCTTGCCCGCCCTCAGCGAGCACAGCCGCACGCTGCACGGCATCGCCAGCGGTCATAGGGAGGCCTACATCGCCATCGGTCCCGAGGGGGATTTCACCCCCGCCGAGGAAGCCCTGGCCCAGCAGCAAGGCTTCATTCCCGTGACCCTCGGCCCCCTGATTTTACGCGCCGAAACCGCCGTGGTCTCCGCCCTGGCAGTGCTGGGGCATGAGTTTGGGAAATCTTAAAAACCTAGCTGCCAAAGGTCAAAAGCAGGCTTTGTTGAGGCACCTACCTCATTCATGTCCACACCCGCACTCGATTGGCTCTACAGCACGCAACTTTACGGCATCAAACTCGGCCTCGAGAATGTCCATAAGCTGCTGGAGGCCATGGCTTTGCCGCAGGCAGGCATGAAGTTCATCCACGTGGCGGGCACCAATGGCAAGGGCAGCACCTGTGCCTTTATGCATGCCATTTTGAAGGAGTCCGACATCAATGCCGGGCTCTTCACTTCGCCGCATTTGATCCGCTTCAACGAGCGCATCCGCGATACCGAGCGTGAGATCTCCGATGAGGAGCTGGAAGCGGGCCTGACCAAGATCCGCACCCTGGTGGCCGACTGGAATCCGCACCCGACCTTCTTTGAAATCGCTCTGGCCCTGGCACTGGACTGGTTTCGCCTGCGTGGCAATGAATGGGTGGTGCTGGAGACGGGCCTGGGTGGCCGCCTGGATGCCACGAATGCCATCACACCCGAGGTCAGTGTGCTGACCCGCATCGGCCTGGATCACCGCGAGCAGCTGGGTGATACGTTGGCCAAGATCGCCGGAGAAAAGGCGGGCATCATCAAACAAGGCGTGCCTGTGGTTTCGGCCCCGCAGGAGGAATCGGCCCTGAAAGTGATCGAGCGTACCGCCAAGTCCCTGAAGGCCCCCTTCACTCTAGTGGATGGTCCTTTGTCGAACGTGAAGTTAGGCCTCATGGGGCCCCACCAGGCCTGGAATGCCGCACTGGCGCTCGAGGGACTGCGTGAGGCAGGTATTCGTGTGCCCGCCGTTGTGCTGGAGTCAGCTCTGCAAAAAGTCCACTGGGCCGGGCGCTTTCATCAGTTGGAAGAAGGCCACGTGGTGGTGGACGGAGCGCACAATGGCGATGCGGCCCTCGCTCTGGCCTGGACCTGGAAGACGGAGTTCCCCGGCAAAAAAGCCACCATCATTTTCGGCGGCTCCACGGGTAAGGATCTCGTAGAGGTGATGTGGCCTCTGGCCGAGATCGCCGAACGCTGGGTGCTCACCCCTTTTCAATCCCCGCGCTCTGTGCCTGTGGAGACTCTTTCCGAAGCTCTGGCCGAAGCCATGGCGGATGCCGAAGGCGACATCGAATCCATGGAGGCCCGCAGCCTGGACGATGCCTACGAGGTGGCGCGTCAATTCCCGGAGCGCGTGCTGGTCACTGGTTCTCTATTCCTGGTGGGTGAGTTTCTGAGCAAGGTCACCACCTCCGGCACCTACCAGCCCAGCGGCCAGTAGTCACAGCAGTTCCTTCAGCCCCGTCCAGCGTTTCCGGCTTTCCTGCCTGCCCACGGCCATGCCGAGGGCGCGCGCATCCCCCACCAGCACCACCAGCTTTTTCGCCCGTGTGACGGCGGTATAGATGAGGCTGCGCTCCAGCAGCACGTAGTGCTGGGTGCTCACGGGAATGATGACGCAGGGAAATTCGCTGCCCTGGCTTTTGTGGATGGTGAGGGCGTAGGCCAGCTGCAGTTCATCCAGTTCCCCAGGTTCATAGTCCACCAGGCGATCTCCCTCAAAGCGCACACTGAGTTTCAGGGGATCGGTCTCAATGGTGACGATGTGGCCGATGTCGCCATTGAAGACTTCTTTGTCATAGTTGTTGTGCGTCTGGATCACCTTATCCCCGACGCGGTAGGTGGTTTGGAAACGTTCCAGTTCATACTTCATCTCATGCGCCGGATTGAGCGCCGATTGAAGGGCCTCATTGAGGCTGCGTGTGCCTAACAAATGACGATTCATCGGCGTCAGCACCTGGATGTCCTGGATGGGGTCAAACTTGTACTTCGCAGGCAGGCGCTGGTGCGCCAGTTGCACGATGAGGTCGCGGGTTTCTTCGGCGGACTGAGTCTGCAGGAAAAAGAAGTCGCTCTCCCGCTGCGGTTTCAGGTCGGGCACCCGGCCACGGTTGATCTCATGCGCACTGGTGATGATGCGGCTGGTGGCGGCTTGCCGGAAGATTTCCGTGAGCTGCACGCAGGGCACCTTGCCACTGCCAATGAGGTCATTCAGCACCATGCCGGGGCCCACGGAGGGGAGCTGGTCCGCATCTCCCACCAGCAGCAGGTGCGCACCCGCTGGCAGGGCGGAGAGGAACTGCGCCATCAGCGG
>DMMK01000674.1 GCA_003453085.1 Verrucomicrobiales bacterium | reverse complement strand
CTATTCACCCGCCGTGATGGTGAACATCGGCCAGGGCGGAGGCACCCAGGCACCGACGTTCAGCGCCTTTTCGCCCACCTTCACCCAGTCCACGCTCAAGACCCGCGGTTCCGTGAAAATCAAGCTCAAGATCGGCGATGACAAGCAGGTGCACCGTGCCGCGCTGCATCGCACGAATTCGGGCGGCAACCTCGGGGCCCGGGTGGGAGAGATGGTCCGTGCTGGCAATGGCAACCCGGCCGACTTCAGCCAGACCGACCTCAACCTCGATGACGGCACCTACTACTACCGGGTGGTGGCCTCGGACTATGACGGCAATGAGGTCGTCAGCAGCAATTTCGGGCCTTACACGATCACCACTCCGCAACCGCCGCCACCGCCGGCCAACATCAACGTCGCGGTCTCCAGCCGCTTTGCCGGGCCTTCGGTTCCGAAGGGCAAATACAACTACGACTACCTGGCCTATCCCACAGCCACCAAGCTGAAGTTTGACTTCAGCGGTCTGCCAGTCGGACAAAAGACCTTCTACATCTACCGTGTGAAGGATGCCAACGGATCCCCCACCTTCCTGACCCGAAACCAGTACGTGTGGACGAGCGTCACCACCCTGACTTCCGGCCCCCAGGAGTTTCCCCGGCCGTTCTGGACGATTGACGCCAAAAACCCTTATGCCGGTGAAGGCACCTACCGGATTGTGGTCTCTCAAAATGGCACCGAGCTGCCTGAGGGCGAAGGCGTGCGGGAGTTTACCATCGGCCATGCCTGGAACCTGCCCAACACCTTCACCGATCTGGACTACGGCCTCTACTGGTTCAAGAGCGTGAATGACGGGCTGCGCTGCCGCGACAATCAGGACGACGAGTACTTTGACCGTTCCAAGCCCACCGTGATCTATGTCCACGGCTGGCAGCCAGGCGAGGCCAAGCTGCGCCGCCGTGAAAGCTGGTACCGCCAGGATGCCCAGACGGACAGTGTCATGCACGACTGCTGCAAGATCTGGAAAGACAAGGGGTACAACGTGGGCATCTTCCACTGGAACCAGTTTGGCGATCTGGACGGCACGCCGCACGGAACCATTTTCTCCCAGGCCAACATCTACTATATCGCCACGGAGGAAGGGTTGCCTGACAGCCATTCGATGATCCACGCCCTCAGTGCGAAGAAAGGGGAAAGCAGCCGCGTTTATGAACCGGATGACACAGGGAGCCTGATCGAAGGCAAGACCGTGGTGGACCTGTTCCTGGATGACCTCAGACGCTGCATGGCCGGCTACTCCACCGTGAACCGCGAGTTCCGGATGATCGGCCACTCCCTGGGCACGCAGGTGACCGGCAGAACCTGCAAACTTCTGCTCGACTATCCCCAGTGGAACGTCCCTGTGCCCACCCGCATCGCCCTGCTGGAACTGGCGCAGGTGGGCGTGAACAACATCAATGTGCCCGGCCTGCAGACCCAGTGGATCCGGGATCTGGTGGATTCTAACAAAGTCGCGCTGGAATGCTACCAGAGCACAAATCTGCAAACCTTGTTAGGCGCGACTGCCGCCTTTGTCGGAGACATTCATGACATGGGGGCGTATGCGCGTTTCGTCCCGGACTACTTGGGGGATCTGAACGTGCTGAAGAGCGCAACCAAGAGCCACAACGAGATCGTGCGCTGGTACATGGAGTCCGTGAAGGGACCTGAATTTCCGTGCTGGTCTTACTTGGGTCCCTATCGTTCCCAGTATCATGGAACTGCGCTCTCTGCCGCCACGCCAAGATGGCGTGTCAAGGAGCTGATGGGGGGAGACACCTGGTATCACCAGAGCGAAAACATGGACACGCCCTACGTCTTGGATGATGTGTTCAAGCCCCAGAGCCGATGATGGGAGCAATAGCCAACGGATCTCTGTGCAGGGACTACGTGCATTTAACAGCGCTGCGATCAAGCGCTGTTAGATGCCCATGAGGAGCTGGCATACTCAAACAAAGAGGAGGGTCTCACTTCGCTGAGATGATTTGCATGCTTCCCAGTTTTCGGATGCATAAAAATCCACGCTTGAAGCATTTTGTTTCGAGGAATCAAGGTTGCCAAGCGACTGATAATGAGGATGATTGGCAGCCCATGACTAATGGTCAAGCTGCGGCTGATTCCTTCATTCGTGGCTCGGTGAGCAGGTCTGGTCCTGAACTTATTCTGGCCACGAAACCCTATGCCGTGGACAGCACTGCCCGGAGCTGGTGGTACATTCTTTCCACGACGGCACTGCTAGTGGTTGCCTTGGCCAGCACCCTTTTCGCCCCGCATCCGCTGCTGAAGCTGGGAGCCAGTGTTTTGTCCGGGCTGCTGCTGCTGCGCATGTTCGTCATCTATCATGATCAGCAGCACCATGCCATCCTGCCGAAGTCGAAGGCGGCGGAGGGCTTCATGTGGGTTTTTGGCATCCTGTCGCTGAGCCCGAGCAGCATCTGGCGCGCCTCGCACAATCATCACCACAATCACAATTCGAAGATCAAAGGCTCCCACATCGGCTCCTTTCCCATCATGACGCGGGAGCACTTTGAGAAGGCCCGCAAGCCGGCGCGCTGGCTCTATCTTTTCATGCGGCATCCGCTGACGATCCTGTTTGGCTACCTGACGGTTTTCCTGCACGGCATGTGCCTCCGCCCTTTTGCCATGAAGCCACGGGAGCACTGGGATTGTTTTATCTCCCTTTTGGTCCATGCGTGCATCGCTGGCTGCCTGATCCGTTTCGCAGGCTGGCAGGCCTGGCTGCTCACGCAGATCCTCCCGCACTTCATCGCCAGCGCCATCGGCTCGTACTTCTTTTATGCGCAGCATAATTTCCCGGACGTAGCCTTCTACGACAAGTCTGGCTGGACCTATGACCGCGCGGCGTTGGAGTCCAGCAGCTACCTGAAGATGGGGCCGGTGATGGCGTGGTTCTCGGCAAACATCGGCTACCACCACATTCATCATCTGAATGCGCGCATTCCTTTTTACCGTCTCCCTGAGGTGCTGCAGGCCATCCCCGAACTGCGGAATCCAAAAGTCACGACGCTGAACCCCATCCAGATCTACCGCTGTCTGCGCCTGAAGGTCTGGGATGTGAAGCAGCAGAAGATGGTGGCCCTGGATGACCCGGAGCTGGGGTAACGGATGGTCCGACGGACGTTCGTCACACCTCTGTGGATTCCTCCACTGC
>DMMK01000672.1 GCA_003453085.1 Verrucomicrobiales bacterium | reverse complement strand
CCATCCTCAAAGGCACTTCGGCCTGATGTTGAATCCCTTTCCAGGCAGCCAGCCCGATGGCTGCCAGACCTTCCGAATACTGCTGGCGGGTGTAGCCTTCGCGTTTCGCCTCGCTGTAATCCATCCAGTGCTGGTCGCCGCTGGTGCCTTGGGAGACGATCCCCACCACGTCACCGCCCAGCCCTTTTTCAAGAGCCCGGGCCACCTCGCCAAAGTAGTCCGCTGAAAAGCCATCGGCACTGCCGAAGTAATGCATGGAATAGTTGGCCATGACGCAGATAGGTTTCTCATCTTCTACACCGATGACACTGAGAAGCGAAAGCTGCGGATCCGTCGGTCCCGAAGGCCCGAGTGAATCAGGATTCAAGTAACCCGGATGCATCATCGCACGAATGGTGGCCTCACCAAAAGGGTCAGCCCCCACTTTGTCCGAGCGGCGAATCCAGCGACGGCAGTTCGTGTAGTCGTGTGCATCCACAGCGCCCCACCCGGCCTTGGCAGGACGCAGCCGCGCATGAGCTTTGGCAATCGCCGTTGCTACCTGCGGGATCATTTGGGCTGTGTAGGACTCATCCTTGCGTGTGCCCAGGCACATCGCCATCGTGCCGGGGGCCGAGTGCGTATGCGTGGAGGAAATCAGGATGCGGTTCGTGGCGATGCCTGTCTGCTTGGTAACGAGGGCCTTGATGTCGTTGCAAACATCCGTGGGCAGCATGCAGGAATCCACCACGCAGATCACCACAGTTTCCGCACCTGACTTCAGTACCAGAGCACGTGCATACAACGGATCGTCCACCCGCTTCCAGAGGGCCTGGAGAAACCCACCATTGCGGATGGCGGGCAGCTTTTGGGGCGAGATGTCCGTGGTCGCCGCCCCGGCCAGCAGCGTTTCAGCCTGCGCGGAAAATGCTGTGCCCAAAAGGCCCAAGAGAATCAGGGCAAACTTCCTCATGGAAGACCTCCCGGCAGAGCTTCAAAATCGGCCTCCATGAAGTCTCCTACCTCCGCCAGCCAACGTTCCTGCACAAAGGCCACGTGATCGGGATGATTTGTGTAAACGTCATAGGCAGCCTGGGTCTCAAACCGCATGGTGATGCCAAACGTGTGCGGATTCTTGGCGCTTGTTTGGCGACGGATGCCAAAGTCCAGCACGCCTGGGAGATAGGCCAGGGTGGCGGCGGACTTGAGGAAGTCCTGCTCTTCAGCGGATCCCGGTTCATGCTTCAGGCGAAAGGTGACGGTGTGTTCGATCATAGAGATTGTTAGGCTAAAAGAGGATTGCATTAAAATCCTGCACCGAGGGCCCAGTGCATGGCATCGAGGATGTGCTCGCGCATGGCTTCGGCTGCGGCGGTTTCGCCTTCCTGCATGGCGTGAACGAGACGCTCATGGGAAGCTGCCGGAAACTCCTGGGCAGGATTCACGGCCTGATCCAGGACCACGAGCCGGGGCAGCAGCGGCACTAGGGCGGCCTCCAGTGGCGGGGCTTCGGACAAACGAGCCACAGCCAGATGAAAATCAATATCGGCCTGCCGGGCAGATTCTAGATCCCCACCTTGGGCCACCAGGGCATCCACTCGTTTGGCCAGTTTTTCCAACGCCCGCAGACTGCCGATTTCCAGCCTGGCCGCGCACTGTCGCGCGGCCTCACACTCCAGGGCCAGTCGCAGGATGAAATCCGCCCGAATGGCCGCTAGGTCGCGTGAACGCACCTTCGCTCCCACCCGTGGCTCCACCTCTACTAGGCCCTCATGCTCCAGCGCCCGCAGCGCCTCCCCCACCACATTCATGCCAACGCCCAGTTGCTTGGCCACGGGCCGCAATGTCAGCCGAGTCCCTGGAGAAATGCGTCCCTCCAAAATCTGGGACCGCAGCTCCAGGAAGGTCTGCCGGGATTTGGTGAGGAATGAAGGGGGCGGCTGCACGTCGGTCATCATGGATTCACGAAGAGTTTGAACACTGTTGGAACAGTGATTGAACGAAAGGTTTGCATGCTTTCTTTCGCCAAGCTGCCAACCGCGCGGACCTTCGCCGCGTCATCCCATTTGCCCGCCGCATTTCCCGCATCCATAGATGCGCCCATGCCAGACACGCTGCGCCACATTCTTGCCTCTGAATCCCCCCAGTCTTCCATCACGGTGCGTGGCTGGGTGCGCACCAAGCGGGAGTCAAAATCCTGCGCCTTTTTGGAAATCACCGACGGCTCCTGCTTTCGCGGGCTCCAGATCGTGGTGGATGCCGCCCTGCCCTCCGCTAGTCTGCTCCCGTCCATCCTCACCGGGGCCTCGGTGGAGGTCGTGGGAGATCTCATCGCATCCCCGGCTGCTGGACAAAAGTGGGAACTCCAGGCGACTGAACTTCGCCTTTTGGGCGAGGCTGATGCCACCTACCCCCTGCAAAAGAAGGGCCACACACCCGAGTTCCTGCGCACCATCGCCCACCTGCGTCCCCGCACAAATCTCTTCAGCAACGTCTTCCGCGTCCGCAGCCGCATGGCCTTTGCGGTGCATCGTTTTTTCCAGGAGCGCGGCTTTTTCTACGTTCACACGCCCATCATCACCTCCAGTGACTGCGAAGGCGCGGGTGAGCTTTTCCGCGTCACCACCCTGAAACAGGGTGCACCTGCCAAGCCCGAAGACGACTTCTTTGGCCGGCCCACCTACCTCACCGTCAGTGGCCAGCTCCAGGGTGAAACTTTCGCCTGTGCACTGGGGAATATCTATACCTTCGGCCCCACCTTCCGGGCTGAAAAGAGCAACACGGCCCGCCATGCGGCCGAGTTCTGGATGATCGAGCCCGAGATGGCCTTTTACGATCTCTTTGCCGACATGACGCTGGCCGAGGAGCATGTGAAATACCTGGTGGATGCCATGCTGACCGAGTGCCCCGAGGAACTGGAGTTCTTCAACAAATTCGTGGACAAAGATTTGGTTAACCGTCTGCAGCAGACCCTCGAAAAACCTTTCGAGCGCATCAGCTACACGGAGGCGGTGGACATCCTTCTCAAATCAGGCAAGACCTTTGAGCACCCCGTCGTCTGGGGCGAGGGATTGCAAACGGAGCACGAGCGCTACATCGCCGAACAGCATGTACGCGGCCCGGTGACGATCTACAATTACCCGAAGGACATCAAGCCCTTCTACATGCGCCAGAATGACGATGGCAAAACCGTGGCCGCCATGGACCTCCTGGTACCAGGCATTGGTGAAATCATCGGCGGCAGCCAGCGCGAAGAGCGTCTGGACGTCCTCCTCGCGGCCATGCAGCAGCACAACCTCAGCGAAGAAGACTACCAGTGGTATGTGGACCTGCGCCGCTACGGCAGCGTGCCGCACGCGGGCTTTGGGCTGGGGTTCGAGCGCCTGCTCATGTTCGTCACAGGGGTGAGCAATATCCGCGATGTCATTCCCTTTGCACGTACCCCAGGTCACGCGGCGTACTAGTCTGTGATCTTCATGACCGTTCGGAAAACAGTTTTCAGTGGGCTGCGGGCAGTGTTCAGTCGCTTGGGGCCGCACGCGGGGGTGCTTATATTCGGTGCATACCTCTGGGTCATGACGCTGTCAGCAAGCGCGCAGACGGGGCTCACCCTACAACTGGTGCCGGAGACCACGGCCATCGTCCCTGGCCAGCCCTTCCGGGTGGGTTTGTTCATCCAGCACCAGCCTGGTTGGCACACTTACTGGCGGCAGCCGGGGATCGTCGGTGTGCCCACCAGCATCTCCTGGGAATTGCCCGCAGGTTTTACCGCTGGCGAACTGGAATATCCGGAACCCGAAAGCGTGCTCATGTTCCGCATCAAGGCGCAGGGTTATGAGCGTGACGTGCTACTACAGACGCAGATCACCCCGCCAGCGGAACTGAAACCTGGGCAAACCATCCCGATCAAGGGCAACGCCACCTGGATGTGCTGTGGCAATACCTGCCACCCCGGACACATGGGAATTGAGCTCAAGATGCCCGTGGCGGCGGAAAGCAGCCCCGACCCCAAGTGGCAGCCCCTGTTTGAAAAAGAACGCGCCACCTACCCACGCCCCAGCGAGGCCTGGACGGCCAAGGCGACCGAAGAAGGCCTGAAAGTGACGCTCACCCTCACCCCTGGTCCTGGAGGGCGCCCTGTGGGGGCCGATGAAAAAGTGACCTTCTTCACGGACGATGGCTGGATCAATAGCGATGAACCCCAGCGTTTGGAACTCCTGCCGGAGGGCGGTTTCATTCTCCATCTGACCCGTGCCGACGTCTTTCTAGGCAAAACCATCCCCAGCGAACTGGGCGGGGCCGTGCAGCGCGAAGGTGGCTGGGTAAAAGGAGAGGCTTGGCGCAGCCTGAAAGTCTCCCCAGCGCTCCAGCGATGAGGTATCCGCATATCTCTCGGTCATTTCCTGCTTTGTGGGACCAGCATCCAGTTCCGCCCCAAGAAAGACCTGCATTTGTTCGTTAAGAATCCAGAAGTCTCGCCATTGAATTTTTGTCAGCCAAGGCCACTATCCTTCCTAACCCCATGAAAGGCATCCTCGTCCTCATCCTCGCCGCAGCTGTCGGTTATGCTGCCTATCAATATGTGTATCCGCAGATTGCCGATGCGCTGAAGTTTGAGAAACATCAGCCCAAGGAGGTGGTAGCTGCCCCCAAACCGGAACCGAAAAAGGAAGTCGTG
>DMMK01000673.1 GCA_003453085.1 Verrucomicrobiales bacterium | reverse complement strand
CTCAACAACACACTGAACCTGGATGGCAACCGGACGGTGGGGAAAATGATTCTCGGAGACCTTTCCAGCACCCAGATCTATGTGCTCGCAGCGGGGACTGGTGGCAGCCTGACTTTCAATAACTCCGGCGATGGTGGCGGTGCCTTCCTCAACAAATTCACGGGCGGCACGGATTCCATCACGGCACCGATCATCCTGAATGACCAGCTTAACATGCGCGTGACAACTTCACGGCTGACGCTGAGCAACACCATCACGGGCAATGGCAATACCATCACCAGTTATGGCAACGGCATTTTGTCCCTGACGGGAAACAACACGGGGAGCAACTTTGACCTTCACCTTTGGAACCGCGGCACGACAAATACCGGAGCTCAGGTGGAGCTGGGTGCGACCACTGGCAATGCAGTCGGCGGAAACATCACGGTGGGCAATGCCTCCCGTGGCACCTCCGGCCATGCCGTGCTTCAACTCCTCGCGGGCCGCAGCAATCTGGATCAAATCAGCGACACGGCCACGCTGACGTTTGACAGCTACTCCGGCAGCGGTCGCAACAACTACTTCAAGCTGATGGGCGGCAATGAAACTGTGGGCCGCATCATGGACCTCGGCAGTCTGGCCGTGATTGAAAACCGCGAATCGGAAGGCATCAACACAGCCTCCCGGCTGACGATCGCGGGCAACGCAGACTCCTATGTCACCGGCTTCATCCGCGACAACAGCGGCAGCAACCTTCAGCAGGCGGATGCAGACGGCAGCGCAGGTACCCGCGGGCTTGGTGTCACTAAACAGGGCACGGGCACGCTGACCCTGCAGGGCGGCAACATGATTTTCACGGGCGGTCTTACCGTCAGCAGTGGCACCACCATTCTACGCCAGGCCACCAACTTTCGCAGTGATGTGGTGAACAATGGAACCCTGATTTTCGACAACACTGGAACCTGGAACTTTACCAAGACCTTCGCTGACCCCGACGGCTCGGGCCCCCTTCGCGTCCCGGTGCCCCAGAACCTGACCATCTCAGGCAGCGGCAATGTGGAAAAAATGGGCAATGGCATCCTGAACATTGGCGGAAGCGCGTCTGAAAACCATACCATCGGTGGTTCTTTCACCGTACGCAACGGCACGCTCAACTTCATGGGAGCCGGGGCTGGAGACGGCGGCAAGATCGGGGGCGCGCTCGTCGTCGCTGGTGACGCGGGTCTGAACCGCAACGTCAGCTTGCTGGGCCGCACCACCATCGTCGGTGGCATTGATGCCACCGGCCGTTATGCCAATACGGGGAGTAGCATCAGCATCCGCGGCACGGTTCTCAGCGGAGGAGACCAGGAAACATCGTTCTTCCAAGACGGTGTGGCCACCATCAATGGCGACGTCAAGCTGCGTTACATGGATCTCCGCCTGACAAGCGATTTTGCGATTGCCAAAACCTCCGGGGCTACATCATCTGGCTCTACGGTCAGCATCACTAACAGTGCCTCCATCGTGGTGGGCATGCGGGTGACTGGCAGCGGCATTCAGGCCGATACGGTCGTGACGGCCATTGATCCGGTGACCCGTGTGGTGACTCTCAGCAAGTCGGCCAGTGTTCCTGGTGGCTCGGCCCTCAACTTCGTGTACTCGAGCAACACGGATGGCGTCATCAACGGCACCATGCCAAATCTGACCATCGTTGGCCGCCCAGCAGCTATCGGTGCAACGCCCGTTGCCGGCGGTCTTTATCTGGTCAACAACCGCTACTCGAACAACACCAACCGCCTGCCAGATGGCACCAACATCAACCTCAAGGGTGGGGTGATTGAGTTCATCAACGATGCCACGGCCAATACTTTTTCCGAGCAGTTGGGCGCACTGAGCCTCAACCAGGGTCAGTCGCAGATCAATGCCTACCAGGCTGGTGCCGGGGGCACTTCTGCCCTCAGGTTTTCCTCCTTGTCTCGTAACTATGGCAGCACCGTCGAATTTTCTGGTCGTGAGCTTGTGGGCACCGTCACCAGCACCGTGACCAACACATTGGGTACCAACACCCGCAATCAGATCCTGATTAATGGTGGAGTGACGCTGGATCATGGCATCATTGGCGGCTGGGCCTGGGCCAATAATGAATTCGTCAAGTATGGAGCCAATGGGGTGACCCGCCTACTTGAAACAGATTACGCTGTAACGCTCGCCGCCGCCGATCAGGCTGGGCAGTGGCTTTTTCAAAACAACGTTAAAATGACGGGGGCGTCCAACTTCACCACCCTGAGCCTCAACGCTAGAAGGGCCATCAACTCTCTGAACATCCAGGCTTCCACGGCAGAGGCAGCTGCCGCTAACCGCGCGGTGACCCTGGGCACCAACATTCTCTCCATCGAATCGGGCGGCTTGTTGGCCAACCACGGCAGCCATACCATCACCGGCTCCGGCTCCACTGGGTATCTGACGGTTGGTTCGCCGATGAATACCCCGGCTGAACTTTTTGTCATCACAGGCACGACGACCAATTCGACGGCGGCCAGCGCGCTGACCCTGAACACGGCGGTCCGCGACTTCATCCTGGAATTCCGCGGCCAGGGAGCCCCTGACGTGGTGACGATGCCTGCAGACAGCTTTACCATGACGGTGCCGATCAACACGGCCACGGTGCTTCAGGTCGGGATGGAAGTCACCCATGCCAACCTGCCTCCAGGCACCGTCATCACGGCGGTGGACCGCTCCCAGGC
>DMMK01000309.1 GCA_003453085.1 Verrucomicrobiales bacterium | reverse complement strand
ATGATGCCAAGGGTTTGCTCAAGGTCCTCCTTCTCAGCCGAATGCTGATGACAGGATGGGAGATCATATCAAGTCTGATGCCTTCTTGTAACCAAAAAAGCGCCGCCCGGTGAGGGGCGACGCTTCGCTGGGAGAGTGATCGTCGTTGTCGAAACTCAATTAAGGCTTCGGCACTTCGGCGATGGTCGCCAGAATGCGGGAAGCGATGGCGTAGGGATCGCCCTGGGAGTTTGGACGGCGGTCTTCAAGGTAGCCCTTGTAGCCGTTGTTGACGAAGCTGTGAGGAACACGCACGGAAGAACCGCGGTCAGCGATGCCGTAGGTGAACTTGTCGATGGACTGGGTCTCATGCAGACCGGTGAGGCGCATGTGGTTGTCAGGACCATAGACGGCGATGTGCTCGTTGAGGTTCTTGGCAAATGCGGCCATGAGGGCTTCGAAGTATGGCTTGCCGCCCACGTCACGGAGGTAGTCCGTGGAGAAGTTGGCGTGCATGCCGGAGCCGTTCCAGTCGGTGGCGCCCAGAGGCTTGCAATGGAACTCAACGTCGATGCTGTACTTCTCGCAAAGGCGGATGAGGAGGTAGCGGGCCACCCACATCTGGTCGGCACAGTTCTTGGAGCCCTTGCCGAAGATCTGGAATTCCCACTGGCCTTTGGCCACTTCGGCGTTGATGCCTTCGTGATTGATGCCTGCGTCGAGGCAGAGGTCGAGGTGTTCTTCGACGATCTGACGAGCGATATCGCCAACGTTTTTGTAACCCACACCCGTGTAGTAAGGGCCCTGGGGAGCTGGGTAGCCGTTTTCAGGGAAGCCGAGTGGGCGGCCGTCCTGGTAGAGGAAGTATTCCTGCTCGAAACCAAACCAAGCACCTGGATCGTCCAGAATGGTAGCGCGGGAGTTCGATGGATGTGGAGTGACGCCATCGGGCATCATGACTTCGCACATCACCAGCACGCCGTTGATGCGGGTCGTGTCTGGGAAGACGGCCACTGGCTTCAGCACGCAGTCAGAGCTGCGGCCTTCGGCCTGCTGGGTGGAGCTACCGTCAAAGCCCCAAAGTGGGAGCTGTTCGAGGGTGGGGAAGCTCGCATATTCCTTGATCTGGGTCTTGCTGCGCAGGTTTGGCACCGGCTTGTAGCCGTCGAGCCAGATGTATTCGAGTTTGTATTTGGCCATGGTTGTGGTGTTCGACTTATGTGTGTGAGGGCTGGATGGAGAGTGACCTACATCGTTGCCGCGCGATGGGATGAAGCATGGGTTATGCCAAAACAGAAATGATTTTTTTGACCACCGTGAAAAAAGATGCGGAAATTCTTCCTATCACCCGTCCTTGCCCGGGACGCGGAGTCGCAGTTAAGTCCTCTCTCATGGAAGCTAAAAACACCGCCCGTGCCCTCGTTCGTCTCGGCTATGATGGGCGTGTACATAAGACCTTCAGGGGCCATATGGCGCAGGAACGCTTTGATCACGAGGTCCGGGTGCTGCGCTATCTGGAAAAGCAGGGCTGCCCGTTTGTACCCAAAGTGCTCGAAGCCGATCCCGAAAAACTGCACCTGGTGACGAGCAATTGCGGCAGCCGTGTGGACCACATCACGGAGGACCGTCTGCGCCTGCTGTTTGCGGAACTGGAGCAGTATGGAGTCCGGCATGAAGATCCCTACACCCGCAATGTGACTTACAACCCCCACCTGGGCCGGTTTTGCCTCATTGATTTCGAGTTTGCCACCATTCTGGACAAGCCGGACCTGGGGCCACCGCCTCCAGAGCCGGATCCCCATGAGCAAGGCCCCCGAGGCTGGTGACAAAAACGCGGATTTGTCCACTCGTCCCCTGCAAATGTCTTGCCGCAGGGCGGGGGGCTGCGACATCTTTTCTCCCAGCCCGTGATTCCAGACTCAGACTCCCAACCCGTCACCCAACCTTCCGCTCTTTCATGGTCCGGCATGACCCATGTCGGGCGGGTGCGCAAGAACAACGAAGATGCCTTTCTGGCACTGGCCTACGATGCCCAGGAGATCCGGTATTTGGGCAAGGTGGGAGAATCCAATCTGGACCACAGCGACTTTGTTTTTGCCGTGAGCGATGGCATGGGCGGCGCCAATGCCGGCGAATTTGCCAGCCGAACGGCGGTGGAAAGGATCACCCGCCTGATGCCGCGTGTTTATCGCCTGGCGGCCCAGAGACTGGCCAGCGGGGTCAATGACGCCCTGGAGGAAATCTTCGGCCACGTGCATGCAGAACTGAACCGCATGGGGCGCTCCTACGCGGAATGTTCAGGCATGGGGGCCACCCTCAGCCTAGCCTGCTTTTCCCCCGGCTGGATGCATTTCGGCCACATTGGCGACAGCCGCATCTATTACCTGCCTGCCGGTGGCGGCATGATGCAGGTGACGCATGACCACAGCTACGTCGGCTGGCTGCGGCGCAAAGGAGACATCAACGAACGCCAGGCACGAACCCATCCAGGTCGCAATGTGCTGAACCAGGCCCTCGGGGCCGGCCATCAGATTCTCAATCCGCATTTCGGTGCCGTGAGCTGCCACCCGGGGGACAAGTTTCTGCTCTGCAGCGACGGCATCACGGATGGGCTTTGGGACGCCCGGATCGAGGAGTATCTGAAAATTCCTTCAGAGCAGCCCAAGGCTTTTAAGATGGTGGAACGGGCGGTGGCTGAGTCTGGCAAGGACAACTGTACCGCCGTGGTGGTGGAATTCGCGCCCTGACAGGAGGCCGTCACTCGGGTTTTATCAGTTCCACCTTCATGGAGCTGATTCGGCGTGCCAGCTTTCCCAAGGTGGCGTGTTCGCCTTCCGTGAAGGTCATGCTGTCTCCGCCGTAGTCATCTGCATCAAAAACACTGACCTTCACCCCAGCTGGGACTTTCATGGAGAGAAGGCTGTCATTGGGAATGCCCACCTTTTTCAACTCTGCAGAGCCGGGAAAATCCGCAGGGGCCTTCAGCCGGTTCAGCCTGCCTTTGAAGTTTTCTTCAAGATAAAAAGAGACGGAAGGCCGGCTCTTGGGCCCAGCCTGAAGGCCCTCTGTCGCATCCTGCACAGCCCTGAATAAGGGCGCCGCACTGAGAACGGAAACAAGGAAGACTCCAATGATGAGCAGACAGGATTTTCTCATGTCGTCTAGATTAGGGGATTCTTCGATAAGTGGTCAAGCCCAATCAAGGTGCCACCAAGCGCCCCCTCCAGACGGCAGGGGATCTCTTCCCTGGGCGGGCCTCGCCACCGGCGATGACGGTGCTGCCCAGCCACTCCACGCAAGGGGAGGTCACGAGGGAAAAGGGCAGCTCACCGACACCGTTCCAGGTATTGCTGCCGGGGTGATAGGAAAGAATTTCGCGAGGGAACCCGGGATGCTTTTCTTTTGGCTCAAAGTCAACCAACGCCCCGTCATCACCCCCCAAGATAAAAATGTGCCCGTCCACGAGAGGGGCGGGACTGGGCGCAGCCACCGCCACCCGAGGGATGTCCGCTATTTTTTTCCATCCTTGGTTAGGCTGAAAGCTCCACGCATCATTCAGCCACACGCGTGCAGGTTTGCCCTCCGCATCGGGTTTTAGGGAGGCTCCACTGATGAAATACACCACGCCATCACTGGCAGCCATCGTCGCCAAGATGCGGGCCGAACCAGGGCAGGGGGCCAGTTCACGCCAGCCCTCACCCGTCTGTTTCAGGTCCAGCGCCCAGAGTGTGCCCAGGGCGGCTGTGGCCGTAGGAGTCTCGATTCCTCCCGCCACATAGACCGTGCCGTTCATCTCCACCCCCGCCATGAAGGCGCAGGGCTTGGGCAGCATGGGCAGCGCTTGGGTGGTGATTTTGCCTTCGGCATAACGCAGGCGGAAGACATCCCGGAAATTGGCAGTGGCATCTCCACCGCCGATGCAGATGAGCCCATCCTCCGTGGTGATGGAAACTCCGTAGCCATTTGGCCTCGGCAACTTGCCCACCTTCACCCATTGGCCGTCAGGTTTTTCCAAGGCGTAAATGGTGTCATACCAGACTTTTGTTCCGCCTTCCCAGGGCCTCTTGTCAGGGAAATGGGTGCCGCCCGCCACCAGCAGTGCTCCTGAGGACACCCCTGCAAAGGAACCCGCAAAGCCTTCAGCATCTGGCAGTGGGGGGAGGGAAGCCCAGTCATCTTCGGCGGCGGCAGGGAATGAAAGCATAAGAAGGAGAGCAGACAGCACAGATTTCATCAGGGTAGCGGTCATAGCATGATTTCACCTTTCCAGGCCAGACTTTCTTCCTGGTCAGCTCAGATGACCAAGGTCAGATGTTGCCCAAGACTGGATAGCTTCCTTAACCAGTGAAGACGCGGTAATCATGACGTTATCATCTGCATAACCAACCGACTTATGCTCTCAAGAATCTTCACATCGACCCTTGCCGCCCTCACCTTGGGGCTCTCATCTCACGCCGCCGAGCCCTTCATGGCCAAGCAGGACCTTTTTAAGGTCGGTGACATGGGCTATAAAATCTTCCACATTCCCGGCATCGTGGTCACCGCCAAAGGCAGCGTGCTGGCCTGGTGCGAAGCCCGAAAAAACGGTAGCGACTGGGACCAGATAGACATCCTGCTGCGTCGCAGCACCGACGACGGCCTAACATGGAGTGAGTCAAAAAAAATCGTGGCCGTCGAAGGCCCGAAAAAGAAAAACCCCTTTGCGCTGCTCATCAAAAACACGGATCCCAACACTGTCACGTATAACAATCCGGTGCTGATCGCCGACAAGGACGGCACGGTGCACATGCTTTTCTGCCTGGAGTACATGCGGGCCTTTTACCAGCGCAGCAACGATGACGGCCTTACCTGGAGCAAGCCTGTGGAAATCACCGCCACCTTTGAATCCTTCCGCAAGGATTATGACTGGAAGGTCCTCGCCACAGGCCCCAACCACAGCATCCAGCTTCGGAAAACAGGTCGCCTCGTCGTGCCAGTCTGGCTTTCCACCGGCACAGGTGGCAATGCCCACCGCCCCAGCGTCACCTCTACCGTTTACAGCGATGACCAAGGCCAGACCTGGAAAGCAGGGGAGATCGCAGTACCCAACACGGAAGAGTGGATCAATCCCAATGAAACGGTGGCCGTGGAACTGTCCGATGGCAGCGTCATGCTGAATGTGCGCAGTGAATCCAAGGCTCACCGCAGGCTGGTCACTGTCAGCAAAGACGGTGCCACCGGCTGGAGCAAACCCCGCTTTGACGAGGCTCTGCTGGAGCCCATTTGCATGGGCGGCATTGTTCGTTATTCCAGTGACGCTGTAGGCCAGAAAAACCGCCTGCTGTTTTCCAATCCGCACAACCTGGACGGAGCACGCGAAAAGGGCGCCCCGGAACCTGGCAAAAGCCGCCTGCGTCAAAACCTCAGCATCAAGCTCAGCTATGATGAAGGCCAAACCTGGGCCGTGAACAAATCCATCGAGCCCGGCTGGAGCGCCTACAGCGACATCGCGGTGACCCACAAGGGCAGCATCCTTTGCTTTCACGGTGCAGCGACCGAAAAACATCACTTCGCTGGTGACCGTCTCACGCTTACCCGCTTCAATCTGGAATGGCTCACCGATGGCAAGGACATAACCCCGGAGGGCAAACTTTCGGCTCTCCCGATCATGGACTCCAATGCCAGCGGACTGGCCATTCGAGCGGATGAAGCTCGCTGAGCTTTGATGGAACTCAGCTGATCAGCAGCAACCGCGGCCGGCCTGGAATGGTGGCAGGTGCGCGGTGAATGCACGGCAGAACGGGACAGCCTGGGTACTGAATGGCGACACGCCACAAGTGGCCCACACCAAAGGAGTATGGCTGTGCTCCGGGAAGCGGCGCGTAATGCAGGTCGTAGAAATGATCGTTCAGATACTCCAGAAAGTCCGCATCATCCTCGCCGCCATAAACCTTCAGGAGTTCTGCGCGTGTCTGCGGAATGTCCACATGCCGGATGGCCTCCTCATTGCACAGCCCCTCTGAAGAAGAACCGTGATAGGTGCAAAGAAACGTGTCTGCCTGCACCGTGGCGCTGTCCACGTGAAACGATTGCACATGGGTGGGCAGGGCTTCCTCATCCCCCTCTTCGGCATCGTTCACATAGCCATTGATAAAGTCGAGAACAGGCGCGAGTTCCCGCTCTCGCAGGATCCTTTGATCCTCGATGAGGATGCTGCGGGCCACCTTTCCTGCATCGCTCAGTTCAAGGTCGTGCAGGCAGGCCTCATCGAGAGTCGTGATGCCTGCCCCCAGCGACAGTTTGGCCACGATCTCACCAAAATCCCCCGGCAACTCACGCGGCCAGCACATGGCATTCACGCCTTTCGAAAAAGGCGTGGAAACAAGCTCTTCAAAACTGCCCACCACCTTGATGCAAGGATGATTGGGCAGCGGGAGGGAAGATGGAAAAGGGGGCGAAACAGCAGTCACGGAAAGGTTGCCAGTTTGGGCTGGACAACCCCGTCCCGCAAATCAAGAAACCATCATGCTGAAGGCACGCTCAGCACCGCCCCAGTATCCGCGCTGCCCACCATGGCTGCGTACCGGGCCAGATAGCCGGTGCGTGCTTTGGGGGCAGGTGCCTTCCATCGGGCTCTGCGCTGCTCCAGCGCCTCGTCAGAAACCAGCAGGTTCAACGTGCGCTGAGGGATGTTGATTTCGATGCGGTCCCCGGCCTCGATCAAGGCAATGGGACCACCCGCAGCAGCTTCCGGCGACACGTGACCGATCGCTCCGCCCCGCGTCGCCCCCGAGCAACGGCCATCGGTAATGAGAGCCACGGAATCCCCCAGACCACGCCCGGCAATGGCGGCTGTGGGAGCCAGCATCTCCTGCATGCCAGGTCCGCCGCGTGGTCCTTCGTAACGGATTACCACCACCTCCCCCGCCTTCACCTGACCGCCCAAGATGCCCACACTGGCCTCTTCCTGGGACTCAAAGATCACCGCATTTCCCGTGAACTGCATCATGGCCGGGCTCACGCCCGCCGTTTTCACCACGCAGCCATCGGGGGCGATGTTGCCAAATAGCACGGCCAGACCGCCCTTGGGCGAATAGGCTTTGTCGAGCGGACGGATCACGTCTGCATCCTTCACCTCGGCCGTGGAAATGGTTTCACCCAAGGTTAGGCCGCTGACCGTGAAGGCATCCGTATGAAGAAGGCCCGGCTTGCCCTGCAGTGTTTTCAGGATGGCCCCAATGCCACCAGCGCGGTCCACATCCTCCATGTAAT
>DMMK01000342.1 GCA_003453085.1 Verrucomicrobiales bacterium | reverse complement strand
GCCTCGCGGGCATACGCATCGGCCTCAAACTCATGTTTCCGGCTCATGGCCAGGCCAAGAAGCCCGGTGAGGACGCCCAGGGGCTTGTAAATCATGCCGAAAAGCACCAGCCCCATGCCGACAGGTGTGCCCTGGACGCCAAAGGCGGCGAAGAAGCCTGGGGACTTTAGCACCCAGCCCAGCAGGCCCAGCATCAGGGCCATTTCCAGGAGATTCAGCGTCATCATCACCGGCACATGGCGGCATTTGTTGTGGCCGATCTCATGCGCCAGGATGGCGACGATTTCCTCCTTGCCATGGCTTTCTAAAAGCGTGTCGTAGAGGGCGATGCGGCGTGTTTTGCCAAAGCCTGCAAAGAAGGCATTCGCCTTGGTAGAGCGGCGGGAGCCATCCACCACGCTGACCTCGGCGACCGGGAAGTCCAGCTTCCGGGCGAGGGCGAAGATAGCGTCTTTAAGCTCCCCCTCTTCCATGGGACGGAACTTCAAAAACACCGGCATGATCACCCGTGGTGAAAGCCAAGTCATCAGCAGGGTAAATCCAGCCAGAAACAGCCAGGCGTAAAGGGCGGCCCAGGCTTGGGTTTCGAAAAACCAGACGAGAGCGGCGGCCACTGGGATTCCCAGCAGGGCCATCAGGGCCAGGCCTTTGAAGTGGTCATTGATGAAGGTGCCGATGGTCGTTTTGTTGAAGCCGTGGCGGGCCTCCACCCCAAAGGTGTCCCAGGCCTGGAAGGGCAGGCTGAGCCAAGTCTGCGCCAGCAGCACGAGGCCGATGACAACGACGCCGGTGACCACTGGGCCGTGCCCCTGGTTCTGGGCCCAATTTTGCAGCCACCCGAAACCGCCGCTCCACCAGAACACGATCAGTACGCCGAGCAGCGTCACTTCCTGGGTGAACTCGACTTTTTTTGAATCCCGGATGTACTCACTCAGCTTTTCACGGGTTTCTTCCGGAAAGACTTCCGCCAGATCAGGGGGCACCGGCCGGCCCAGCCGGGCGAGATTGAGGAGGGTGGCGAAGAACTCTAGGTGGAAAACACCGAGAACTCCCACCAGGGCGATGACGAACCAGGGATTGGAAAGGGACATGAGATGGAAGTGCTTCCTGTGCTTGGGGCCAAAGTCCAACAACAAAAAAGCAGACGGTTTCCCGTCTGCTTTCTGAAATGAACTCGGAAAACGAGGATTACTCGGCGTTTTCTTCGACGTAGCGGACCACGTCGCCCACGGACTGAAGCTTTTCAGCTTCTTCATCAGGGACGTCGATGCCGAACTCTTCTTCGAAGGCCATCACCAGCTCCACGGTGTCCAGGGAATCAGCGCCCAGATCTTCGATGAACTTGGCTTCAGGGGTCACCTGCTCAGGGTTCACGCCGAGCTGTTCGACGATGATGTCACGGACTTTTTCTTGGATGTTGTCTGCCATAGATTGAAGGGGGATGTGCGGCGGAGAGGTAGCGGCTGGTTATTATTTGGCAAGAGCGAATTCGCTCTTTTTTTCACACGCTGACGGAGGAGAAACAAATCTGGTCAGTTAGCTTGACTCGGATCGGTAGGTGTCGGGGTGTCGGCATCGGGCACCTTGTCGATCAGTTCGCCTTTGAAGCTGGCCAGCAAACGCTCCAGAACACGGCCCGTGCCGTCGAATTTGAAATCGTCGAGAACGGCCTTTTTTTCAGGCGAGTCCGGCGCCTGCCGATACCAGGCATAAGCGAGGCCCTTGCTGTCCCACTTGCGTTTGTCCACGCGAAAGACCTGCGCAAAATAGATCTTCGTGCCTTGGGGGGTGATCCAGTGGTCTGCCCCGGCCCGCAGCACCCGGTTGCGGTTCAGCAGCATGGTGAGGGCGACGAGCAACCCGATGGCGATGGTGCCGCTGCCCCACCAGAACTGTCCGGCGATCTCGCGGTCAGTCCAGCGGTGTGGTTTTTCGCTCCAGCCGCGTTCTGCCGCATAGGAGACCCAACGAGGCGGTTCGCCGTTTTTGCCTGCAGGGAGGCCTTTTGCCTCAGTTTCCTTCACCCACTGCTCCAGCCGGTTGGCGGCCTTGGCTTCGTCATAACCCTTCAGCAACGTTTGTTCGAACCAGTCCTTCTGGTCGGCGACTTTGTTGGCCTCGTGGTAGCCGAATTTCCAGTCGTAGAGGAACCAGAGGCCCATGAGGACCAGCATGGCGGCCATCATGCCCATGCGGCGGAAATACCAGGGTGTGACACGGCACACGATGGCGCTGGCGGATTCGGCTGATGCGGAGGACTCCATGCCCATTCAGAGACGCGGCGGTGGCTCTGCGCAACCTGCGTTTTTCCAGGGTTGTCATTCCAAACTTGGATCCTGTTTCTAAAGGCAAGAAAGGCAGGGCCGATTATGACAATAGAGTCGTATTTTCGACAACCCCCCAATATCCAGATTATGACAATGATACTCCTGTTCCTCGGAACCATGGTCCTCTCGCTCCTCGCCTCCTGGCGGGTGCGCAGCGCCTACAACCGCTATTCCCAGGTGCGGGCCTCCAGCGGCTACACCGGCGCGCAGGTGGCCCAGCGCATCCTGGACCTCAACAACATCCGTGATGTGAGCATCCATGCGATGCCCGGGCATCTGGTGGACCACTATGATCCTGGCCAAAAACGCCTGGTGCTTTCGGAAGAAAACTTTCACGGCACTTCGGTGGCTGCACTGGGCATTTCAGCCCATGAATGCGGTCACGCCATCCAGCATCAGCAGCTTTACGCCCCTCTCCAGTGGCGTATGGCGGCAGTGGGCATCACACAGATCGCCAGCCAGGTGGTCATGTGGATTCCCCTCATCGGCATGGTGGGCGGCTTCTTTCCCTACAAGCTCGCCATCACCATCATGGCGATCGGTTTCGGCATCATGATGCTCTTCCAACTCGTGACCTTGCCGGTGGAGTTTGATGCTACTGCCCGTGCCAAAAAGGTGCTCGCCAGTACCGGGGCCGTTTCGGCGGGACCCGAATACAATGCCATGAGCAAGGTGCTGGATGCGGCTGCCCTGACCTACGTCGCAGCCTTCGTTAGCTCTCTCGGCTACTTCTTGTATTACATCCTGCAGATGACGGGTGCCCGTGGTGACGACGAATGATGCAGCATCGTGCGGACTTGACTAGGCCCTTAAAAACCGAACGGACGATATTTGTCCGTTCGGTTTATTTTTGGGGTGATACGCGTCCGGGTTGCCATTGCATCCTGCATAACCTGTGGCCAAGTTTGTCCATGTTCGTTCAACCGCGTATGCTTTTGCCCATGTCACGTCTTCTCTGTCTCCTCCTGCCGCTCGCGCTGAGCTTGGGGGGACTGCATGCTCAGGAGGCGACCCCAGATGCAAAGGCGAATGCGGCCAAGCAGCTTGAGGAGGCCCAGCAGCGGCTGAAAAAGATCTCCGGGACCGAGTATGAGCTGGATGGCATCCGCATCAATGCCGCCACCCGCGAGGTGAGCATCCCTGCGAAGGTAGAATTGCAGCGGGCTCCCATTGAGTATCTGCTGGTCCATGAAACCGGGAAGACGCACGAAAGCGTGCTGACCACCGCTGTCAGTCCTACGGCGATCCAGGTGGCGCTGCTGCTGGCAAACTATCAGGCCGCGACTGAGGGCATGCTGGCCAAAGTGCCTGAGGCCGAGCGTCCTAAAATTTGGAAGGAAGAGCCCCCGGCCAAACCGAAGGCAAACCAGATCAAGGTCACTGTGAAATGGAAAGTCGGCAAGGAGACCAAGTCGGTCCCGATTTCAGACTTTGTCCAGCATGTGGACACCAAAAAACCGCCCACGGATCTGGAGTCCTGGATTTTCAATGGCTCCTACCTGGATGAGCGCGGCTTCATCGGCCAGCACGAAGGCTCCATCATTGCCGTCTGGCTGGATCGCGGCGCTCTCATCAACTCTCCTGCTGAAGGCAATTGGCGCGATGATCTTTGGATCTCGCTTCCTGCCAACATCCCCGAAGTCGGCACCCCTGTCTCCGTCATCATCACCCCCGTCCAACCATGAAACTGATCACCGTCCTTTCATTTGCGCTGCCTTCCATGCTTTTGGCGCAAAGCGGCACCCAGCCCGCCCGCCACGAATCCCTGAAGCAGGAAATCCGCCTCGCCTATGATCGCGGGCTGGCCTTTCTGAAAGGGAAGCAGAATGCCGAAACCGGTCAGTGGGGCGATGCCGAGCCTGTGGCCTTTACCGCCCTGGCCATCACCAGCCATCTCCTGGCCCCAGGCCGCCAGCCCACGGAAGCACTTTCCCCTGCG
>DMMK01000655.1 GCA_003453085.1 Verrucomicrobiales bacterium | reverse complement strand
CAACAGCAGCGGCGGCATCTGCGCCTTCACGGTGGCCTGGGAAAAGCCGGATGCCTTTCGCAAGGTGGTGAGCCACATCGGCTCCTTCACGAACATCCGTGGTGGACATGTTTACCCGGCCCTCATCCGCAAGACGGACAAGAAGCCCCTCAAGGTGTTTCTCCAGGACGGCAAGAACGACCTGGACAACCAGTTTGGCAACTGGCCCCTGGCCAATCAAGACATGGCGGCGGCTCTGAAATTTGCCGGTTATGACTACCAGTTTGTGCTGGGGGAAGGCACCCACAATGGCAAACACGGCGCGGCCATGCTGCCAGACACGCTTCGCTGGCTGTGGAAGAAATAAGCCTCCGGTTCTTTGTACACAATTTTTGTTATCCCTTTCATGAAATATCTCGCCTTTCTTTCCCTGGCCTTTTTGCCCCTGCTGTCCTCAGCCCAGGACACTTCCTTGCATGAATACCTCAGCGATGACCAACCCTGGAAAGAGGCGGTCTCCGGCTACAACTTCACCGATGGCCTCTGCACAGATGCTGCGGGCAATCTCTTCTTCACGGATGTGAAGGCCGGGAAGGGGATCTACAAGCTGGATGCTGCGACGGGCAAGACGGATCTGTTTCTCGACAATCTGCCGGGTATCAGCGGTCTGCAGATCGGACCTGATGGCCGTTTTTATGCCTGTCACAACCGTGAGCAGCGCATCATCGCCATCACCATGAAAGGCGAGGTGGAGGTCCTGCTGACGGGCGTGAAGTGCAATGACCTCGTCGTCAGTAAAAAGGGAAATCTCTATTTTACGGAGACCCCCACTCAGCGCATCCACCTGATCACGGCGGACAAGAAGCACGTGGTAGCCGATGAAGGGCATGTGGCGAAGCCCAACGGCATCACCATCTCTCCCGATGAAGCGACTCTGGTGGTCTCCGAACACGGCGGCAAGCATGTGTGGACATGGCGGATCGAGGAAGATGGCACGCTCAGCGGTGGGGCTCCCTTCATGACCATGTGGCTGCCTGTGGGCAAAGAAACGGCGGCTGGTGATGGCGCCACCACAGAGTCCAAAGGACGCTATTTTGTGACGACCGATCTCGGCGTGCAGATCTTTGATCCGGCAGGACGGCTCGCTGGGATCATTGCCAAGCCGGTGATGGATGGCAAGATCGTCAGCGCTGAGTTTGCGGGCAAGGATCACGACATTCTGTATGTGGCTGCCGGAGACAAGATCTTTGGCCGCAAGCTGAAGGTGAGCGGTTACTTCCGTTGAGGACGGGGGCAAGCCATTGAACTTGGCGAAGGATCTGCTGGCGGGATGACGTATTGCTGAGATGCGTCATCTCCTTGTTTGGATCGCTCTCAGCCTCGTCACGGCAGGGGCCCAGGAACCTGCCAAAAAGCTTCTGGCCGGGGCTGCCACCAGCAATATCACCCCGCCGATTGGCGGAGCCATCGTTGGGGGATTTTCACCTTTTCCTTCCACCCACATTCACGATGAGCTGCATGCTCGCTGCCTCGTGCTGGACAATGGTGAAAAACGTCTGGCCATCGTGGTGTGCGATCTCCTCGGCGGAGCGCGCCAGATGTTTGATGAGGCGGCGAGGCTGGTCCAGGCGCAGACGGGCATCCCCCGTGAGTGTGTGCTCATGTCGGCCACGCACACGCATTCCGCCTCCAGCGCCCTGAGCGAGAACCGCTATTCCCTAGACGAGCCGTTGAATGAATATCAGGCCTTTGTGGCACGCCGCATTGCCGATGGGGTGACGCGGGCCGTCAATAATCTGGTCCCTGCGAAGATTGGCTGGGCGGTGGGCCAGGAGCCGGATCAGGTCTTCAACCGACGCTGGTTCATGAAGGAGGGAACGGTGCCGCCGAATCCCTTTGGCGGCATTGATCAGGTGAAGATGAATCCCCCACGCGGACCCAATCTGGTGAAGCCGGCAGGGCCGACGGACCCTGAGGTCTGCGTGATCTCCCTACAGACTGCCGATGGCAAGCCCCTGGCCGTGCTGGCGAACTACTCGCTTCACTACGTGGGCGATGTGGGCAATGGCCATATTTCGGCGGATTACTTCGCCGTTTTCTGTGATCGTTTGCAACAGTTGTTAGGTGCTGACCGTCAAGAGGTGCCCTTTGTGGCCATGCTGAGCAATGGCACCAGCGGTAACATCAATAACAATGACTATTCGAAACCTGCGACCAAGGCAGGGCCTCCCTACAGCAAAATCAAAGCGGTGGCGGATGAGGTGGCCGAGGCGGCTTTTGAGGCCATGAAAGGCATCACCTACCGTGACTGGGTGCCCCTGGATTCACGTTTCAGCGAGCTGCGTCTGGAGGCACGCCGGCCGACCGCAGAACAGATCGCCCGGGCTGAAGGCATCGTTGCCAAGCCTCGTGTCATCGGGGGCAAGGCTCTCCTGGATGTGGTGTATGCGGAGCGCACGCTCAAGCTCCGCGATGTCGGGCCCCACATAGATCTTCCACTTCAGACGTTGCGCATTGGGGAGGCCGGCATCTGCGCCATCCCCTGCGAGACCTTTGTGGAAACGGGTCTTGAACTGAAATTAAAGAGTCCCTTCAAGCCCTCCTTCACCCACAGCATCGCGGGCGGGTACTTTGGCTATCTGCCAACGCCGGAGCATCATCGGTTGGGCGGTTACGAAACTTGGCTGGGCACCAATCGTTTGGAAGTGGAGGCCAGCACCAAGATCACCACGCGTCTTTTGGAGATGCTGCAAAGCATGAAGGGTGAAGTTCCCCATTGAGCCCACAAGACTGAACAGGACGCAGTGATCTGAAGCTGTGTTTGGAGCATTGATTCTGTGATCAGTTCTGGCCACAGTCTGCGTAATTGCTTTCCCAACATGCGTGCCTTTTTGCTTTCCTGCCTGTGCCTCTTCCTGCTGCCTTTGCATGCCGCCCTGCCGGAGGCGCGGAGGATTCTCTTTCTCGGCGACAGCATCACCTATGGCGGCACCTATGTGCAGATCATTGAGGCGGCGCTGGTGGCGCAGCATCCCGGGGAACGCTATGAGATCCTGAATCTCGGGCTTTCCAGCGAAACGGTTTCCGGGCTGTCGGAAGAAGGTCACGCGGGAGGGAAGTTCCCACGGCCCGATCTTCACGAGCGTCTGGACCGTATCCTGGCGAAGACCAAGCCTCAGTTTGTCATTGCCTGCTATGGGATGAACGATGGCATCTATTACCCGCTGAGTCCGGAACGCATGAAGGCCTATCAGGAAGGCATGAAAAAGCTGCGTGAAAAAGTGGCGGCAGCAGGAGCGACCATCCTTCATCTGACTCCGCCGGTGTTTGATCCTTTGCCGATCCAGGCGCGTGTGTTGCCTGCGGGCCTGAAGGACTACCCGCAACCCTATGCGGGCTATGATGAAGTCCTGGCCGCCTATGCCCAATGGCTGCTGGAACAGCGTAGCGCAGGCTGGCAGGTGCTGGATGTGCATGGTGCCATGGCCAAGGCGCTGGCTGAGGCTCGGAAAAAGGATCCGGCCTTCAGCTTCTGCAAGGATGGTATCCATCCCAATGCGGACGGGCATCTGGTGATGGCCCGGCCACTGCTTGAGCATTGGGGCCTGAAAGTGACCCCGGATGGGAAGCCTGACCATGCGAGTGGCAGCGCCATTTTTGAAGCCATCCAGCGGAAGCAAAATCTGCTGAAGGATGCGTGGCTGACGGAGACTGGCCACAAACGGCCTGGAGTGAAAGCCGGGCTGCCTCTGCCGGAAGCTGAAAAGCAGGCGGCGGAACTGGATGCCAAGGCGCGTTAACTTGCCCTGGGAAAAACGGCGGCCGGGCTACCTGGAACGGTCTCGGACTGGAACGGCTACGCCAAGCATGAATTCATGGTGGATGGCAAGACTGTCTCGGTCGTGGTGCCGAAAGAGGTCGCGAAAGGGAAACCCTGGGTCTGGCACGGTGAGTTCTTTGGGCACAAGCCTGCGCCAGACATTGCCTTGCTGGGCAAGGGCTACCACATCGTTTACATGAAGGTGCAGGACATGCTGGGTTCGCCGCCGGCGGTGAAGCATTGGAATGCCCTGCATGAGGAGCTGACGGGCCGTTATGGATTCAGCCAAAAGCCGTCTTTGGTGGGGCTGAGCCGGGGTGGCCTTTACTGCTACAACTGGGCTGCGGCGAATCCTGACAAGGTCTCCTGCATCTATGCCGACGCGCCTGTGTGTGACTTTAAGAGCTGGCCCGGTGGCAAAGGCAAAGGGAAGGGGGACCCCAAAAACTGGGCCCTGGTGCTGAAGCTGTGGGGCTTTAAAGATGACGCCGAAGCGATGGCGGCCAAGGTGAATCCGGTGGATCAACTGGCCGCCCTGGCTAAAAGCGGTGTGCCCCTGCTGCACGTCTATGGCGATGCCGATGATGTGGTGCCGTGGGATGAAAATACCGGTATCATTGCGGAGCGATACAAGGCACTGGGCGGCAGCATCACTCTGATCGTCAAGCCGGGGGTCGGTCATCATCCGCATGGTTTGGAAGACAGCAGCCCTATCGTGGATTTCATCGTGAAGCACACGCGCTGAGACGTCACTTCTTTTTGTGCTGGAGCCCGGCCCTCTGAGGGCCTATCTGAGCCGAACATGTCGGATGAATCCCATCACGAACGCGAACTGGGGGGGCAGCTCCTGGCCTCCGTTTCACGTTCCTTTTACCTTACTCTCAAAGCTCTGCCGCGCGAGTTGCGGGAGCCTATCTCGCTGGCTTATCTGCTGGCCCGCACGGCGGATACGATCGCGGATACAGCCGCAGTGCCCGCGGAGGTGCGGCTGCGCTGTCTGAATGAGTATGAGGCGCTGGTGCAAGGCGCGGACAGTTCGGGCCATGATCTGGCGGCGACGATTCAGTCGAGCTTTGTCAGCTTGCAGGCGGATGAGACCGAGCGGCAGCTCATGCTGCGGTTTGCCGATGGCCTGTCCTGGCTGGGGACCATGAAAGGCGCACCCTTGAAGGCGATTCGTGAGGTGCTGCACCACATCATCCGGGGGCAGATTCTCGATATTCAACGATTCCCTGGAGATGGGCAGGTGCGTGCGCTGGCCAATGCAGAAGAGCTGGATGAATACACCTGGCTGGTGGCCGGATGTGTGGGCGAATTTTGGACGGAGATGTGCGCGGTCGAGAAACCTGAATCCTTGGATGCTGGCGTGTCACTGGCTCAGATGAAGGCCTGGGGCGCGGACTTTGGCAAAGGCCTGCAGCTCATCAATGTGCTGCGGGACATCGGTGAAGACATGCGGGATGGCCGCTGCTACCTCCCAGGGGGATTGCAGGGGGAGGCGGCCCTGAAGACGGCGTGGACGCATTGGCTGGGAATCTGCCGTCAGCGTTTGCGTTCCGGGCTGAGCTATGTGCAGCACGTGGCTGATGGCAAACTGAGGTATGCCACGTCCTTGCCTCTTCTGCTGGGGATCAAGACGGTGGCGCGTATGCAGGCAGCGAGCTGGGAGCAGGTGCAGCAGGGCATCAAGATCAGCCGCCTGGAGGTCGCGATGATCCTGGCGGAAGCGGCCATTGCCTGCCGCAAGCCGGAGAGCCTGGAAAAGCTCTACGTCCGGCTGGGCGGGTGATCAGAGCACGGTCGTGTTCACGATTTCGTTGCGCTCATTCATCAGCAGGCGCTTGGCCTGGATCGGCTGATCAGAAAGTCCAAAGCCCATGATGGTCACCACCTGGCCCTGATCAATCAAATGGGCGGCGGCCCCATTGACCACGATCTGGCCAGAACCGCGAGGACCTGGGATGACGTAAGTTTCCAGCCGGTTGCCGCTCGTCACGCTGGTCACCAGAACTTTTTCGCCATTCCAAAGGTCCGAGGCCTCCATCAGGTCTTCCGGAATGGTGATGCTGCCTTCGTAATGAATGTTGGCATCGGTGACGGTGGCGCGATGGATTTTGGATTTGAGCTGGATTCGGAGCACCGTCCAGTGTGCTTAAAGCCCGGCACGCGTCAAGGTTGCATTCCCTCCCAGGTGTATGTAGCTCTGAGGATGCGATACAGCGCGCTTACTCTTTCCCTTTTCGGCCTGCTGGCATTCCCGGCCTGCAAACGCATCGAATCCAAACTGGACCGCCTGGCGCGGGCTGCCGGGATCACCCAGGAGCCCGCCCCGGCCCCGGCCAAGGTGGCTGCTGAGCCTGTACTGACTCCTGCTCAAGAGGCGATGGAGAAGAAGCTGCAGGAAAGCTCCGTCTTTGAGGCGGCCAAAGCCGAGGACCTAGTTCCGAAGGCTGAACCCTTTGAGCTGAACAAATCTGCCGTGGTTTCCATCCTGGGGTATCATGACTTCCGTGAACGTGGGGGCAGCCCGATGATCATCGCCGCGACCAAGTTCCGGGAACAGATGAAGGCGATCAAAGAGTCTGGAATTCCAGTGATCCCTTTGAGTGATGTCCTGGCTTGGCGGAAGGGACTGAAGAATATTCCTGAGGAGTGTCTTGTAATCACGATGGATGATGGGTGGGAGGGCGTCTATACCTATGCCTACCCAGTACTTAAAGAGTACGGTTTTCCCTTCACAGTCTATGTTTACAAAAAGTATGTGAACATTGGTGGGCGTAGTTTGAGCTGGGATCAG
The DNA here is from genome assembly GCA_003453085.1 of Verrucomicrobiales bacterium. Lineage (GTDB taxonomy): Bacteria > Verrucomicrobiota > Verrucomicrobiia > Verrucomicrobiales > Verrucomicrobiaceae > Prosthecobacter. The sequence goes on along the minus strand of DMMK01000655.1, from coordinate 4,682 downwards.
ATTAAAGAGATGATGAAGTTTGGCTGTGAGATTGGCAGTCACAGCGTCTCTCATGAAAGCCTGCGGGCCAAGAAGGGGCGCACAGATGCCGAGCACCTTCAGTGGGTGCTGGGAGAGCTGAAAGAATCCAAGGAGTTCCTGGAAAAGAACCTGGGTGTGCCATGCACCAGTTTCGCTTATCCCTTTGGCATCTATGACGACAGCATGGCCGAAACCGGGCTTCAGGTGGGGTATGAGACGCTGGTGACCGTGAACAGCCAGAAGGTGAACTGGGATACTCCGATGGGGAAGATTGGCCGCTTTATCATCCACGGAGAAAGCGATACCAACTTTAAGCTGGCCACCAGTTTTCGTGGCCGTGGGGATGTGACATCCAACCACTTTTTGAAGGCCGATGCCAAGGATTCGGAAGGTCAGCAACTGATCACGCTAAGTCCGGCACCCGAAGAAATCATCAAGGATCGCCGCCCCACCATTCGCGCCAGCTTGCAGCGGGTGGGGGCAGTCGTTCCTGGAAGTGTGCGCTTGCGCATTGCCGGTTTGGGGACAGTTCCCGCAGTGTATGACCCGGCCAGCATGACGGTGACTTACCGCCTGCCTTATCGTCTGCGCCGTCAGGACTGTGCGGTGACTTTGAGTTTCAAGCGGGCCGAAGGGCAGCCGGATGAAGTGGTGACCTGGAGATTTAAACTGGACCTGGAAGCCAGCTATCTTCCCCAATCTTAGCCGTGGTTAGTCCCCGGAAGCTTGTGTTTTTACGAATAAGCTAGAGGGTGTAAAAAGGTCTAACCTTTGATTGACAAGGGTTTGGAATACTTAGACAGTGTAATTGTCGGTTTCATCCAACTAAATAATACCTTATGGCATCTTCTCTTCCTTCTGTAGATCAACTCACCCGCGCTCTGGAAGTCACCCGTCAGATCGAAAAGCTTCAATCTGAACTGGCTGGCATTCTGGGTGGTGACAAGGCGGTGAAGAAGCTGGCCAAGGCTGAAAAGGCAACCGGCCGCAAGAAGCGCGTCATGTCTCCTGAAGCCAAGGAGAAGATCGCCGCCGCTCAGCGCCTCCGCTGGTCCAAGCAGAAGAAGGCTGACAAGAAAGCCTAGTCTGACCAAGGACTTCTTCCGAAGTCCTTCCATTTCCTTGCCTGATGAAGGCTCCAAGCGTAATGCCGCAGATCATGGATCTGCGGCATTTACGTTACTTTCAGGCAGTGGCGGAAGAATTGAGCTTCTCGCAGGCTTCCCGGCGTCTGCACATTGCCCAGCCCGCTCTTTCCAGGGCGGTGCAGGATTTGGAGAGCGAACTGGGAACGCGGCTGATCGAGCGTGATCGCCGCACGGTGGCGCTGACTCCGGCTGGGGCTGTATTGCTGCATGAGGCAGGGCTGCTGCTGGAGCGTTTTGAGGAATCCATGCGGCGCGTGCGGCGCACTGCGGCCGGGGAGGAGGGGGAACTGCGTCTGGGCTACATCGGACCTCCCACACAGGGCTTTCTGGGACGCCTGCTGCATGACTATCGCGCTCGCTATCCCAAGGTATCTGTGCATCTAGAAGAGCGGACGCCGGAGCGTGTCTGGGAAATGGTGGCCAAAGGCCGGCTTTCTGTGGCCATCACCCGGCCTCTGCCAGGGCAGGGGGAGCGTTCACTGGAGACGTTGCTTTTGCGCAAGGAACCTCTGGGCATTGTGGTTCCACTGGATCATCCGCTGGCGGATCGGGAAAGTGTGACATGGAAGATGCTGGCGCAGGAGCCTTTGATCGTTCTCGCCCGCCGGGAGGGGGTAGGTTTGCATGATGAAATCTTGGCGGCTTGTCGGGCGGCAGGCTTCACCCCGCGCATTGCCTACAGTCCTAGTTTGATGGGCACCGTGCTCAGTTATGCCGAAGCCGGTGCCGGGGTCGGGATCGCGACGGACAGTGTGGCTGCGGTCTCCATGTCACCTTCGCTGAAATATCTGAGTGTGACGCCGGAGCGCACCGTGCCGCTGGTGCTCGTGTGGAATCCGGAGGAAGATCCGCCGCCGGTGCAGGCCTTTCGTGAGCTGGTGGGGGAGTGGCAGGCTGCGGGTCGTCTTTGGGAATAGTGGCGCGGAGCCGCGCAAAAAACGGCGCCTTGAAGACAATTTACACTCTGGGAAATCTCCTGGCCGGATGATGCGTAATGGATATGGGTGTCTATTGATACCCTCGGTTCTTCCCCCAGACCTTTATCCATGCACTTTTCCCGTTTTCTTGCTCTTCTGTTTGTTGTGCCTGCTGCAGCGCCTGCGGCGGAGGCCTTGGCCACCCGTGGTCAGGCCACGTATGATCAGAAGATCAAACCGATGCTGGAGAAATACTGCTTTGACTGCCATGCGGACGGCATGGACAAGGGCAGCTTCACCTGGGACAAGCACACCGACTACACCGCCCTGCGTGCGGACATGAAGTTCTGGGATCATGTGCGGCAGCAGATCGTCACGCATGTGATGCCACCTGAGAAAAAGGACAAGCCTAGCCTTGAGCAACGGGATGAAATGGTGGCCTGGATTGACGATGCCATCTTTTGGTTTGATCCCACCAAGCCTGACCCTGGCCATGTGACCTATCGCCGTCTCAATCGCACCGAGTATAACAATACCGTGCGCGATCTTCTTTACGTGGACAGCCGCCCGGCTCGCGAGTTTCCGCCAGATGACACGGGCTACGGTTACGACAACATTGGTGATGTCCTCAGCCTTTCCCCCATGCTGATGGAGAAGTACCTGCGAGCCTCCCGTGCGGTGGCCGAAGATGCCATGGATACCCAGACGCCTGGCCATGCCGACCTGGAGATTCAGGGCCGCAAGTTCTACAAACAAAAGGGCGACACTCGCGAGGATGGCACTCGCCGCTTTTTTTTCGCCAATGCTGAGGTGTCGCAGAAATTTGGTGCGCCAGCAGATGGCAATTACACGGTGACCCTGCATGTGGCCGCGACCGAGGCCGGTGGCGAACCTGCGAAAATCGGGATGAAACTGAATGGCAAGGTTGTATCCACCTTTGATGTCACCAAGCGCTGGAAGGCGGAGAAGCCTGAGTTCCAGGAGATCACCTACACGCTGGCTCTGAAAGCAGGAGAGTCCAAGCTCTCTATCGCCTTCCTGAATGATTTCAGTGATGACAAAAACTCGGATCCTGCCAAGCGCGATCGCAATGTGGTGCTGGACAAGGTGGAGATCAAAGGGCCTAACAGCCTGCTGGCCCCCCGTGGCAGCCGTTTCCTGCGCTGGCTGCTGGACGGCAAACCCGTGGGCCTGCCTGCGATCCAGCTCACGGGTGAAGACCTGGAAAGCGGTCAGGGCAATGCCAATCGTGACACGGGCGGCATCGCCCTGGCGAGCAGTGGTTATGTCAAACATCCGCTGCAACTGACCAAGGCTGGCAAGTATCGCATCACGGTGAAAGCTGGGGCGCAGCAGGCCGGGGAGGATCCCGCCAAATTTGATGTGCGCATTGCTGGCAAAACGGTGGGAGCTTTCTCTGTGACGGCCAAGAATCAGGCCCCGCAATGGTTCAGCCTCGATACAGATCTGCCTGAAGGAAGCCATGAGATTCAGATCTGGTTCCTCAATGATTTTTATGATGAAGCCACCAAGGCGGATCGCAATCTGTGGGTGCATCAGGTGAAGCTGGAGGGTCCTGTGGATCAAGGTGGGGCTTTGGCGGCGGATGCTGTCCCTGCATTGGTGGAGAAAATGGGGACGCGACTTTTCCGCCGCCCAATGACGGCCGATGAAAAGACCAAGTGGCAGGCTTTTGCTGAGCTCGCCATTAAGGAGGGTGAGAAGCCACTCGGCGCCCTGAGTTATGTTCTTGAAGGCATGCTGGTGTCTCCTTCCTTCCTCTTCCGTGGCGATCCGCAGCCTGCTGGAGCCGTGGCAGATGGCTCGGCCTTGATTGATGAGTATAGTCTGGCTGCACGCCTGTCTTACTTCCTCTGGTCCGCACCGCCTGATGATGCCTTGCTGCAATTGGCGGCTAAGGGCGAACTGCGGAAAAACCTCCCGGCTCAGTTGACCCGCATGATTGGGGACTGGAAAGCGGCAGCCCTGACGGAGGATTTCGCCGGCCAGTGGTTGCAGTTGCGCGACATGGACATCGTCTCACCCGATACCAAGCGGTTCCCTGAATGGAAAGGCGGCATCGCCTTCAGCATGAAGCGGGAGAGCCAGATGTTTTTTGACCACATCTTGCGCGAGAATCGCAGCGTCATCGACTTCCTGAATGCCGACTATACCTTTGCGGACAAGAAATTGGCCGAGTGGTATGGGATCAAGGATTTCCAGGGTGAGAAGTTTCAAAAAGTCTCCCTCCAGGGCACTCCACGCGGGGGTATCCTGACTCAGGGAAGTGTGCTCACTCTGACCTCTGGCCAGACCCGCACTTCGCCGGTGAAGCGCGGCAAGTATCTGCTGGAAAACATTCTGGGCACCCCACCCCCGCCGGCCCCGGGAGGAGTGCCACCGCTGGACGAAAGCAAGGTGCGTAGATCGAAGATGACGTTGCGGGAGCAGTTCGCCGAACATCGTGCCAACACCTCCTGTGCAGGCTGTCACGCCTTCCTGGATCCTATGGGTTTTGCCTTTGAGCATTACGATGCCATCGGTCGTTATCGTGAGAAGGAAAAGGATCTGCCCATTGATGCCGCAGGCACTCTGG
>DMMK01000308.1 GCA_003453085.1 Verrucomicrobiales bacterium | reverse complement strand
GATGGGGTTCTGCGTGGCGAGCACGAAGAAAGGCGAGCCTAGATTGTGCGAAGTGCCGGCGACGGTGACGCGTTTTTCCTGCATGGTTTCGAGCAGGGCGGACTGGGTCTTGGGCGTGGCGCGGTTGATTTCGTCTGCTAGAAGCACGTTGCAGAAGACGGGGCCTTGTTGGAATTCGAAGACCTTCTGGCCGCCGCGCTCCACGAGGATCTGAGTGCCCACGATGTCTGCCGGAAGAAGATCGGGGGTGAACTGGATGCGCTGGAACTTCAGGTGCAGGGCTTTGGCGAGGGTATTGACCAACGCCGTTTTACCAAGTCCAGGCACCCCCTCCAGCAGCACGTGCCCGCCACATATGACGGAGATGAGGACATTTTCGATGACGTCCCTCTGCCCCACCATGAACTTCGCGATCTCAGCGCGGAGCTTTTCGAAAGTGTCATGGAAATGCTGAACGGCGGCTGTGGTTTCGGGACTGGAGGACATGTGGAAAGGGTGGGGATAACAAAAAGTAGCGAAGAGGAAATGATTGCGACAAAAAACGGACTCAAGCGTTCTCGAGCCATGCAATCATGGAGGGCGTTTCTTATTTGGGAGGTTGCTCCTCGCCCAGCTGCTGGATGGCTTTGAAGTATTCCTTCACGCCTGATTTTACCTCGGCTGGCACATCCTCACGCTGGACGAAGCTTTCCACCTGCCGCTGCCAGGCCCGTTCGCTTTCGGTTGCACGGCGGCTGGCGGCACCAGAGCCACTGTCAGCAGATTCGATGCTGGTGCTGCTGGGGCCAGCGCCCTTCTGTCCTTGCAGTTGGTCGCGGTTGCCATTGTCCTGGGTGACTTCGCTTTCATTGCGGCGGCTCTCGCTGCTGCCCATGCCTGCTTTTTTACCACCTGGTTTTTCGCCCAGACATTGGCTGAGGGAGTTGCATTCTTTGTTGCCCAGATAGCCCTGGCACTTGGAGGCGCACTGGCTCAGGGCACTCAGCTTCTTGGCGGCATTGCATTGGGCGGCGGATTTGCACAGGCTTTGGGAAAGTTTGGAAAGCTGCTGCTGGACTTGGCTCTGGCAGTTTTTGCATTCGGAACTGCTGGGGTCCTTCTGCATTTGTTGGTCGAGCTGATTCACCTGCTGTTCCAAGGCGATCATTTGTTCGTCCATGCTTTCCTGGCCTGGGGTGCCCTGGCTGCCCTTGGCCTGCTGGCTGGACTGCCCGCTTTTGCTGCTGTTGGCCCCGGCGGCAGACTCTGATTGGCTGCCCGCCTTTTGCTGGGACTGCTGGGACTGCTGGCCGCTGCGCTGCTGATAGTTGCGTGCGGCGGCAGCCATGCGCTGGGCTGCAGATTTCAGTTTGGCCATTTGCTGGCGGGCTTCGTCGGGCTTTTGGCCCTCGGTCTGGGGCTGCATCTGGCGCAGATGTTCAGCCGCCTGTTTGTAATTCTTTTGTTCCAAAGACTTGGCCAGGGGGCGCAGCGGAGCTTCTTGCTGCAATTCTTCGGCCGCTTTGGCGAGAAGCTGGTCCTGGCTGCGCAGGCTCAATTTCTGGGCAGCTTCTGTGATGCGGCGCTCCAGTTCGGCATACTGGCGCATGGCCTCTTTTTGGTCCTTGGTCTCCTGCAGCTCCTTCAGCCACTGGCGCCATTCATCGGGCTTGAGGAGTTCCTTTTCATCATCCGGCGTCTGGGTGAGCAGTTCCTCGATTTCTTTTTCCAGCTCTTTGTTAATCTCTTCCGTCTTGCGGGAGGTTTCCTGTTCCAGAGAAAGGCGCTCCATGACAATGGGGGAGGGCTTTTTGAATCCCATGACCAGCGAACTCAGCAGCAGGATACCCCCAATGCTGAGCAGTCTGCGAGACCAACGCACTGGAATGGTGGCTGGCTGGCAGGTGGACACACGGCGGGCGGTATCTTCCACCTGAAGAGCAATGAACTCGCCCTCGCGTTGCTGTTCGCTGAATCCCAGGTGAGAGGTAAGGGCATCCTTGAGCCCAAAGTGATCGTCCGCAAAGCGGGCTGCCTGGCGTTCGCCATCCCGACCTAGCCACCAGACGAGGAGGGTGAGCAGGGGAAATCCGAGGGCTGCCACCCCATAGCCCAGGCGTGGCACGGCGTAACCTTGGAGAACCCAAAGCAGACACCAGGCGGCGAGCAAAAGCCCCGTGATGAGAAGGGCGAAGGAGATGGTTTTCGCCAGCCTCACCCGGTCCAGCCGGGCACGCACTGCGTTGAGAAAAATCTGGATGCGTGATTCAGCAGGCATGGCGCGATGGATTTCGGACGGGGTTTATCAGAAAGGACTTAAAAAGGCAAGCCTGGAGGCGGGACCGGCCACGCATTCCCACATGCATAGACCTCAGGGGATGAATGGGCGTTGAGTCAGTCCAAAGATTCATGGGTAGCAGTGGGAGGAGCTTACTTGAGGCGTTTTAGCGAAGCTTCGACATTGCGTTTCAGGCCGGGGCCCATTTTGGGTTCCTGAATCAATGTCGTCAGCAGCCTGCGTGCCTCTTCCTGGCGATTCAGGCGTTCCAGCAGGTCTGTTTTGCGAAGGCTGTAATTGCAGCGGAGGCCCAGATCGCTGCCCGCTTCTTGAATCGCGAAATCGTAAAGTGCGAGCCCCTCCGCCTTTCCATTTTGGGCCAGGAGGTCTCCTGCCTCTGCTGCGGTGCGACCTTTGCGTGGCATGGCTTTCTCCAGCAAGGGAGTGCTGGCGGGCAGTTCCTCCAGCGTGATCAGCTTGTGTGTGTTCACGAGCATGCCGATGAGATTGGGCACGCCAGGGCCGGAACTGGGAAACTTGGCCTGCACCCAGGGATCCGTCATCATTTGGAGGAGGATCTTGTGGCGATCTTCGAGTGAAAGTTTGGGCTTGGGTTTGCCAAAGAAACCTGCACAAACAAAGAAGGTGTTCCTTTTCAGGGTGGCTGCTTTCAGGGGCTCCGCTTCAGCAGGTTTCAGGCCTTTTTGCCACGTGCCGTAGGCGGTGCCGTCTCCCAGTGAAGCGTGCAGCATGTTCTTCAGCAGGATGGTGGTGCCCAGAACATAGCAGTCCTCATGGCGCGGTGCGCAGGCGATAACTTTGTCCGTGAAGACGATCACGGGCAACAGATCGCATTTGTCTCCCCGGCCCCAGTGCCAGGCCAGATAATCCAGCACAGGACCCGCGAGGTAAGAAAAGGTGTAGGCGCGCACCTCTTCCTGGTGGCTGCCAGATGTGCTGGCTTGGGCCAGTTTTTCCAGTTTGGAGATGAGATCAGCGGATTCGCCTTTTTCCCACAGCTTCATGGCAAGACTGGCGGCGGTGGGTTTCATCCGTTTGTGGGTTTTCCAGGTATCGCCCAGTTCCAGGATGGCCAGCACATCCGCCTTGGCGGCGATCGCATCATACTGGTCTTTTAGCGGCACATAGGTTTCGTAGATTTCGGAGGTGTGCTCCAGGCAGCGTGCGAGGATGGATTCATCTTCAAAACGTGTGGATTTCAGGCGTGGCACCAGTGCCATCACTCGCTTGTTGCGATCGGTAAAGCCAGTCCACTGGGTGGGCTTTGGAGGGTCTTTGAGTGTCACGCAGATCATCTCTCCCAGCAGAGCGAGATCTGGCCTGTCAGTGCAAGCGGCAGCAAATTTTGGCAACTCTTCGGCCAAGGCTTGGGTGAATTCGATGCCGGCGGCAGGGTCGTAAAGAAAGGTTTCCCAGTGGTTTTCCAGCCACAGCCTGGCGGCTGTGTGGGCACCATTGGAAACGAGGATCAAGAAGGCTGTGGGATCATCTTCCAGCGAATCGTTGGAACTGCTGTTTAAGAGCGTGTTCACGGCCTCATCCTTTCCCAGACGTGCGGTGATGCCTAGCATGGCGTACAGTGCTTCCTCGCGGGGGTTGTAGGCGCGATTGCGACTGGTGCTTTCGTTGTTGCGGCTGTTGCGCACCAGCCAGGCTTCCCATTGCTCATTCGCGGCGGTTTTCCAAGCTTCGTCCAGCGGCAAACGACAGTAGGCCCGGGCCAGTGGGGAAAAATGGAAACTGCCACTCACCGCATGAAACTCGCGATGTTCGTTCGTTACCAAGGCCATGGCTGTGCGCACCACTTCGGCATCGGGCCGGCGCAGTTCTTTGCGGCAAAGGTGGGCAGCCAGAGCAATGCGAACTCTGGGATTGAGCTTTTTATCGAGCATCGTCTGGCGGTAGTGAGTCCAGGCTGGGGCTGTGCCGCCGAGCTCAGTCAGAGTCTTTTGCAGGGTTTCGTTTGTGGCGGAGCTGTTTTCAGTGCTCAGGAACAGGCGTGCCGCTGCTGCCAGTTCTGCCCGCAGGCTGGCAGTGTTACCAGGGTCTTCTTTGAGCGCGGCCTTCAGCACTGGCACTCGCGCGCCTGCGGGCAGCTTGGCGAAGAATTCGTAGAAGCCCAAGGCGAGCAGGGTGGGAGGTGTGTGGCCTAACTCTTTTTGCAGAGTGATGAGCAAATCGTCTGTCGCCAGGGCCGGTCGTGCATTGCCCCCCGCTTTCCTCCAGGTATCCGCCAGCGTCTGGCCCCATGAGCCATCCTCACAGCGGCCATCCAGAATCAGCATGCCCGTATCATCTTCATGACAAAGCTGCATTGCCAGTGCCATGGCAGGCAGGCCGGGGGTGAGATCGTTGAAATCATCCACCAGTTCGCTCCGGTAGGTCCAGCCCATGGTCCAGGTATCGCCACCCCAGCCGTTGCTGCTGGCCTTGGCCTCGATCAGTTTCGCACCCTGGAGAAAGAGGGCTTTGGCTTTTTCCCGGTCGCCGTTTACCAGATCATGCATCAGGCGGGGGATCTGATCCTCAAAGCCATCGTCGGTGAGGTTGAGATCGCTCAGCTTCGTGGCTTTTACAATGTTGTCAGCCAGACTGATCTGGGCTGCATTCTCCACGCTTAACAGAGGGGCGAGTGCCTTCAGCAGATCAGGGTCGGCTGTCTCAGGTGTCTTGAGGCTGGGGATATTGCTCTTGAAAAGAGCGGTGAGGGTGGCCACCCGCTCTGGGCGCACGGTCTTTAGTTGCTCTGCCCTTTTTTTGGCCACCTGACTGGCCGCGATGGCCGTGTCTTCTTTTAGCATGGCTTCCACCATGTCGGTGCCAAAGGTGCGTGGCTGACGTTTCGCCATCGCTTCGCGCAGTTCCTTCAAGATCGCAGGTTTGCCACGCACGCTTTGGATGATTTCCGTGAGTGGATGGTTGGCCCGGCTGCTTTGCAGGGTCATGAAGGTATCCACTTCAGAGAAGGCATTGATGGCTTCCAGAAAGGCGAGAGCATCGGAGCTATTGCGGGTGACGTTGCTCCGCATTTGGTAAATATTGTTAGCCAGCCACGCTTCGTTCTTGGTCAGGCCGGTCATGCTGGCGAGTTTCAGCCCCACGGACATGGCCCCTTCTTCGTCCAGGATTTGCTGCAGAGTCTGCCCCACATTGTAGGCCGGGCGGTCATTGCTGCTGCCCCCTCGGCTATACCAGTTGGTGACCCAGTTGTTCATGCGTTTTTCCCAGTTGGATTCAGGGCCTAGGGTGGCCGTCAGCCATTGCTTGAGAAATGCCTCCATGTCTGCTTCAGGAGCCAGTTTTTGGCGCATGGCCAGAAAACTGGGCAGGTAATAATAAGTGGAATAACCTCCCGATGAAGTCTTCTGAGTGGCCAGAATGGTGCTGTCCAATACGGTGCCTGGAAGCTGGCGCTCCACACAATGATCAATCAGCCGCATCAGCTGACGCTGGGGACCAAAAGAGTTGTTGGCATTGGCGGGAGTGACCTTGGCGTAGCTGCTCGCCAGGGAGGCAAATTCCTCAGCAGGAGCTGCCCAGAGGCGGGTCTGAAGGCGGTAGATGTCCGTTTCTGATTTGCCTCGTGTTTTTTCGGCCAAAGGCAGAAGCTCTTTCTCAATCCGTTCGCTGGCGCCTTCTTTCCAGGCGCGCCAGAGGAGGAACTCCACGGGAGTGGGATTCCAGTGGGCGGTGATCTCCCTGGAATAGCCGTAGCGAGAGCGGATGGGGGTTGGCGGGCGATTCAAAGTCGCGGCGTCTTTCAGGATCCCCTCGGCACGCTGCGCTAGGTCGTCATGGGTGGCTCTTGC
>DMMK01000069.1 GCA_003453085.1 Verrucomicrobiales bacterium | reverse complement strand
CTCGTCTTCCTTCTCATGCCCACCCCCAGTCCTGCCCAAGATGCCCAGGCGACCCTGGCGAAGGTGAAGGCTTTGTCCACCCAGGGCAATCACCGGGAGGCGGCGGACCTGGGGAAGACGGGGCTGAAGGCTGCGGATGCGACGGCGGAGCTGCTGGCTGCCACGTTTCAGGCGCTGGGCAGCCTAAATGCGCCGGCGGAGCAGGAGGAGCTGCTGGAGACGACGGTGAAGACGCACCCGAAAAATTGGAACCTGCTGCTGGAGGCGGCAGTGGATTTTGGGCGGTTGGAGCACAGCGGGCTGATCGTGGATGGGAAGTTCCAGCGTCAGGCCTACCGCTACGCCCCAGGGGGCAACTTTGTGCAAACGGGGCTGCGCGACCGCCATCGTGCCCTGCAACTGCTGGAGGCTGCCTGGAAGGCGCAGCCGGCGGAGGCGACGGTGGGGGAAAAGATCACGGTGATGAGCCTGCTCGCCTCGGGGCTGGCGCCCAGCGGACGATACGGCGGCAGGCGTCTCTATCAATCGCGCGCGGTCTGGAGCCTGCTGAACCTGACCGACATCCAGGGGCCGCTGCCGGACTATGATGAGCAGAGCGGGCTGGATGCTCCGGCCACGGGCTACCCGGTGGATGAAAAGGGCGATCCGATTTACTTCAAGGCGGCGGAGTCCTGGGCAGCGGCCAAGAACGATGGCGAGCGCATTTTGTGGCTGTGGCAAGAGATGGGAAAACTGCACCCGGGGCAGATGAGGGATTCGCTGCGGACCTTTGCGGAGATGGCCAAGGGGTGGTTCTCGGTGCGCACACTGGACGGGCTGGGGCTGCGTTTTGAAGCGGATGAAAAGGAAGGGGCGAAGCGCGAGGGCATCGCGGCGCTGCACACGCTGAAGGATGATGAAGCGGTGGTGCGGCTGGCCACGGGGCCCAAGCGAATCACGCTGCCGCCGGAGTGGAACTTCATGGAGCTGCTGAAAGCCCGGGCCAATGATCCCGAGGAAAGTGCCATGAAACGGGCGGGAATCTGGAAGGAATTGGCGGATGAATGGACCGACCGCCGCCAGTACCCGAAGGCTGTGGAGGCGTTGAAGAACGGCCTCGCGGTGCTGCCGAAGCTGACAGAGAAAGAGCAAAAGCTGCTGGATAAGAAACTTAACCCAAGTTCGTCCAATCTCCTGCCAGATGTGGCTGGCGATAATTCTTCTGTCACCCCCGAGTTCACGTGGGTTCAGATGCTGACGACAAGCCTCCTGGAGATCACAGACCACCAGGGCGGCCTGGAACCGCAGCTCCCGCAGGCTGCGGGCAGTGAGGCGAAGCTGTCGCTGACATTTCGTAATGCGACGCAGGTTTCCTTTTCCGCCCGCCGGGTGAATGTGGCGAAGCTGTTGGCGGATACGGAGGCGTACCTGCGCAGCTCGCCCAAGGATCTGGACTGGCAGCGGACGAATGTACAGAACATCGGCCAACGCCTGCTAGAGGAAGGCAACGGGAAGAAATATCTCATGGGCGATGCTGTGGCCTGGGAGCAGAAGCTGGAGCCGCGTGAGAACCACTGGGACCGCCGGGTGACGGTGCCCACGCCGCTGAAGGAGGCCGGGGCCTGGCTGGTGGAGGGCAGCTTTGAAAGCGGGTACAAGACGCGGGCGCTGCTGTGGCTGGAGGGGCTGGTGATCGTGCAGACCAAGCAGGCTGAGGGCGGCCACTACTTCATCGCAGATGCGGCCACGGGCACACCTGTCGCAGGGGCCACGGTGCGGTTCTTTGGTTATCAGCAGGAGTGGAAGGAAAGCAAGATCCTGCGCAAGCCGCAGATGCACTACACTTTCAAGGATCTGCAACTGACCTCCGATGCCGCAGGGCAGGTGAAATCAGACATGGCGAAGCTGCACAACTACCAGTGGCTGATCCAGGCCAAGGCGGCGGACGGGCGGCTGGCCTTCCTTGGTTTTCAGGGTTTGTATTTTTATGATGGGCGGGATCGGTATGATGCGCAGAGCCGCCTTTACACCATCACGGACCGCCCGGTCTATCGTCCGGGCCAGGAGGTGAAGTGGAAGGCCTGGGCACGACAGGTGGGCTATGATCCGAAGCTGGACAGCAATGCCTTTGCCGATGCGATGATGAAGGTGACGATCACCGATCCCCGTGGTGAAAAGGTGACGGAAAAGACCTACAAGGCCGATGAGTCTGGGGCCATCAATGATGTGTTGGAGCTCGGAGATGAAGCCACCCTGGGCAGCTACGGCATGGCCGTGGAGGTGCAGCGGAAAGGCGGAGCCCTGGAGCATGTGGGCAATCACAGCTTCCGCGTGGAGGAGTACAAGAAGCCAGAGTTTGAAGTGAAGGTGGATGCCCCCACCACACCGGTGGCGCTGGGCGACAGCTTTGAAGTGAAGGTGAAGGCGGACTACTACTTTGGTGGTCCGGTGAAGGAGGGGAAGGTGAAGTACAAGGTGCAGCGCAGCGCGCACACGGAGCGCTGGTTTCCCATCGGCCCGTGGGACTGGCTTTTCGGCGCGGGGTATGGCTGGCGCGCGAGTTATTATGACTGGTATCCAGGGGCGGACCGCTGGTGCTTCTGCATCCCTCGCTACCCGTGGGTGCGCTGGCATTCGGATCCGCCGGAGCTGGTGGCCGAGGGCGAATCCCCGCTGAATGCGGACGGCACCTTCACTATCAAGGTGGATACGGCGCTGGCGAAGGAACTGCATGGCCAGGAGGATCACAGCTACGCCATCGAGGCGGAGGTGACGGACCAGAGCCGCCGCACGATCTTTGGCACGGGTAACGTGCTGGCGGCGCGGCGTCCGTTTGAGGTCTATGTCTCGCTGAACCAGGGCTACTACCAGGTGGGCGAGGCAGCGGAGGCGACGGTGAATGCGCGCACGCTGGATGGCCGCGAGGTGCAGGCCACGGGCGGCCTAACCGTTTATCGGATCACGTATGGCAAGGATGGCCAGCCGACGGAAGAGGCTGTGCATACTGCCGAGGTGGTGCTGAAGGAGGGCGAGCCGATGGTGAAGGCGCGCTTTACCCTGGCA
>DMMK01000266.1 GCA_003453085.1 Verrucomicrobiales bacterium | reverse complement strand
GGTCGAGGGCGACATTTATGGCGGGGCCGGTCTTCTTGCCGCAGGTGTGCAGGCCACAGAGTCTCGCATTTTCACGACTTACACGGGCGCGGCGGGCATCCTTGATCTCCGGGGGCAGATCCGTGACAATGCCTCGGGAGCCATCGGGGCACCTGTCACTGCGGCCAATCAGAACCAGGTGCTGCGCATGGAAGTCCTCGCCAACAACAATGAGGCCAATGTCCAGCTCTGGCAGCCTTATGATTCTGCGGGGCAGATCATCCTCAAGCGTGGCTACTTGCGCTACTCCGGCTCGGGGGATTTTTACACCGCCGGTGCGGCGGCCGCACTGAATCCGGACAATGCCATGTCCGGTTTCCACATGGGTGGGCGCGGCCTCATCGCCAGTGGTACCACGGATGGTCTCACAACCTCCAATGCCACATTCGTGCTGGCCAATGAAGGTTCAGTTTTCAATCTCTCTTCCTGGACTGTCGGCGGCGACATCACAGATCCGGGCAACATTTTTGGTCACGGCAACTGGGGGCTGGGCAACACCACGGGCAACTCCACCATTGGTGGTGAAAACCGTTCGGGAGAAGTCGTCTTTGGCACGGGCACAGGCACACTCAGGTTCACCCCCTACACGACTTTGGCCGATAGGGATCTGCGGCTGTATGCCGCCCCTGGGGGTGAAGTCAGCATTCGCGCAAATCTGCTGGATGGCGGCACGGCGGCCAATCCGGTCAATACCTCCATCACCAAAATCGGGGCCGGGCAGGTGAATCTGCAAGGCTCTACGGCCGGGGCGAGCACCGTCGAAGGAGTGAATGTGCTGGGCGGTCTGCTGCTGCTGGAAGGCTATGATGCGGCACCCGGCCGCCGTGTGGGGCTGAATGCCAGCCTGCTCATGGGCGGAGGCACCTTGGCTGTAGACGGCGGGCAGGAAAACTTCGGCACCTTGCAGATCCGCGCAGGTGGCTCGGCCTTGGCGGCCATCGGGGCGGGCCAGCTTGACATTGCTGCCTTGGGGACCCGCAGCACCGGGGGGACTCTTCATTTGCAGGGCATCGCAGGCGGCAGCATCCGGCTGGGCGGTGTGGCTGATGGAACCCGCCTGGGTTCTTACGCTACTTTTGGTTCGGCTGCGGACAGCCAGCCTTTTGCCACCGACTGGGCCTCGGTGAATGCTTCTGGGCAGGTGGTGGCCTTTGCGGGTTACGCCAATGATTCTCTCGGTGCTGGTTTGCACACGGACCTTCAGGGTTCCTCGATGGTCGCTGGCGTCACGGAATCGGTGCGGTTTAACACCCCCGGCGCAGCCTTCACCAGTGGCAGTCTCACGGTGAATGATGGGGGGCTGCTTTTCACCAGCAACTACTCTGGCGGTGTGGCCATCGCCTCTGGGGTGGGCGTCACCACGGCCGCTGGTCGGGATCTGATCCTGCACAACTATGCATCGGCACCCGTGACCTTGGCTGGCAACATCACCGGCAGTCAAAATGTGGTCTTCACTGGCATCGGCGAGACGGTCCTCACGGGCAGTAACAGTTACAGCGGCAGCACCTTTGTCACCGGTGCGTCCACACTAACCATGGATGGCATCAGCCGTCTCGGCACTGGCCCGCTGAACCTCAATGGTGGAACGGTGAGCTTGACTGGCACTGGGACTGATACTTACTCCGCCAACGTGGTGCTGGGCAGCGGTGATGGCACCGTAAGAGTGGTAGATGAAGACAAAGTGCTGGTATTTCGCGGAGTCATTTCCTCGGAGGCCAATCCGGTGGCCAGCCTCAGTGGCAATCCCAACAGCGGAGGCTTGCGAATCGAAGGTGCTGGCACGGTCCAGTTCGGTTCACGCACCGATGGTGCCACCCTGGTGGGTGTGGCGAATACCTACACGGGCCTGACCATCCTGGGCGATGGTGTCAACTCCCTGCGGGTGGACCTCCAGGGCGGCGGCGCGAACAACACGCAGCACACGCCCTTCGGTAGCACGGACTCCTGGACGGATGGCACCATAGTGAAGAACAATGTGACCATCGAGTTTTCGCCTCAGGAAGGTACTCCCGCAGGGACGGACCAGGTGCGCTACCGTGAGTGGATGCAGTTCGGCGAACAGGCGGGTGACCAGATCTACCTCAATCACACCACCCGTCGTCAGATCGTCATGGACGGGTTTTACAACCTTGTGGGGGATCTAAACATCCGCACTCAAAACGCGCTTCTCCCTGGCAGCGGCACGGGCAACCGCGAGTTTTATTTCAATCCCAATGAAGGTGGCCTCACGGGCGCGGGCAATATTGTCAAATCCGGCGCAGGCTCTCTTTACCTCTACAACAGCATGACCCAGTGGACCGGTGACCTGGATCTGCGCGAAGGGCTGACCCTTCAACTCATGTATCCCGGCGCGTCTCTCGAGAGCACAGGGAATATTTTGTTAGGCGATCCCACCGGAGTTTCCACCTCCACTGTGCAATACCGTGTGCAGGCCAGGTATGGTAACAGTGACACGGCGGTGGACAGCGGGCGCCAGACCTACCTCATTCCTCGCGACTTCAGTGTGCGTGATGACATCAAGCAGGAAGTGCGCATCGCCGGTAGCTACGCGCCAGAATCTACCCTGGAATTCACGGGCGACATCTACCTGGGTTCCGGGAGCACGGGCGGCGGCGGGGCCCTTTCGCCCAACCATGTGCGCTTCTACTATGAGGACTCCACCGCCTACAATGCAGCCGTGGTGGGACATCAGCAGCATGTGCTCATGAATTTCCGGGGCAATCTCAGCGGCTCCAACAACCTCATGCTGGACAATACGGAAGACGGCACCGCAAACAGCGACCCCTATGACCAGTTTGTGACCTTTCTCTTTGCAGGCGACAACAGCGCCTTCACCGGCAGGGTCACCATCGGGGCAGAGCAGGGAGTCGGCACCAATAACTTCGACCGCGATGATAACGAGATCTTCCGTGCAGGCTCCGCCACCGCGCTCACCTCGGCCAACATGGTGGAGATGCGCAATTTGAGCACCTTTCAGACAGGCGGCCAGGGGCTGACGATCGGCGGCCTCATTTCGAATGATGGTGCCAGCACCTCCGGCCTGTATTCATTCACCAGTCCCACCTGGGATCCCACTCGCCAGACCACGGCGGATCTCGCTGCTATCAATGCCAATGTGGATCCGGCTTCGGGGACGCTGCACGGAGCCACCGGAACGGCCAACTACACTCCAGTGGGCAACAGTTCGGCCATCGTTGAAAATGCCTCCACCACACCTGGCACCCTGCGAATTGTCCAAAATGGGGACACAGCCTGGGATGTCTATTTCCGTGATGGAGTGCCTTCAGCGCAGTATGAAAACAGTGCCGCGACACCGGGCTCCCTGAGCATTGAAAAACTCGGCACAGGTGCCGCCACTCTGACCATCTTCAATGATTACACGGGCACCACCACCGTCTCCGCTGGCACCTTGCAGGTAGGGCAGGGCGGCACGGGCGAATGGGGTTTCGTCAGCCAGGGCAGCACCAATGCATTCACCGCCCTCACAGGTACCAGCGGGCGGATCGCAGGCAGCACAGGAACAGGCATGACGACCGTCATGGCCGGTGCCACGCTCAGCGGCACAGGGCATGTGCGCGGCGGGCTCACGGTCAATGGTACCCTGGCTCCGGGGGATTCAGTGTTGACGGTTGTCGGGGTAGGGCGGGGGACGCTTTTTGTG
>DMMK01000341.1 GCA_003453085.1 Verrucomicrobiales bacterium | reverse complement strand
CTATCCCACACGGCTGCGCATGATCCGCGAATCCCTGGCCAGCGTGGACATGCGGCTGGAGGTCTCGGTGGATACGCTGAGCGAGCTGGGAGGTCGTCTCGAATCCCAGGGAATGGCGCGTGAGGCCATTGATGTCTATCGCCTGCTGCCGGATCGTGCGCCAGCCAATCCAGAGTATGCCCAGTGGCTCATCCGTGCCAGCGAGTCGGCGCGGGAAACCCAGATGGGGCTGAAATTTACCCTTCAGCTTCTCCTGGCCGAGCCGCCCATGAAGCCGCCACAGCCAGGCAATGAAGTGCTGAGGGAAAAACATGCGTTCTTTTTGGCGCAGGACTTTGATGTGCCGGAGTTGCACCGCCGTGGCTTTCTGCCGGAGGTGACGCGTGTCTTGCAGGGGCGTATTCCGCATGAGGTGCCCTACCTGCGGGAACTGGCCTTGTTGCACGAGCGGTTAGGTCAGGACAAGGAGGCCCTGGCCGCCTGGGACCGGCTGCATCTGGCTTTTTCAACGAATGCGGAAAGCGGCATCTTGGCCGATGCCGAAAGCTGTCTGCATCGGGCGCGTCTCCAGCAGAAGATGGGGCGTGCGGCAGCCGCCTTGGAATCCTTGCGCATCGTGCCGCTGACGGAATCTTCAGGGGCGCTAGGGCGGGAGGTGCTGAAGCTGCGCGGCACGCTGCTGGCGGAGCAGGGGGCGTGGGAGGAATTCAACGGTCTCATGGCGGTGGCCGTGGAGCGAAAGTCCCTGGATGCCATGGCACATCTGGCGGAGCTGCTGCGTGCCCATGGCCGTGCGACCGAAGCCCTGAATCTGCTGACGCAAGGCGAGCGCCGAGTGCAGGAAAACGGCGACCGTTTTTACCTGAGGCTGGAGATTCTGAAACTCCTGGCCCATGAGTCCACCTGGACGCCGGAACGGGGACGGGCGCAGGTGGCCTCCCTGTTCCGTGTGCGCAGCCGGGACCGCGAAATCCTGAAGCAGTTTACCGCCTGGATGGAAGCCCAGGCCAAAGGAGCGAACCAGAAGAACTGGGTGGCCCTGCTGCGTGCGGAAGCGCGGGCCGGGCTGGACCGCCCTTTGGCGGCCCTGGCGCTCTGTGCGCTGGCTTCTGCCCTGCCTGAGACGGCAGGTGATGACATCGCCTATGGTTGGGCTGCGGCTGCGGAGGGCGACCGCATCTGCCTGGAACTGGGGGCGGAAGCTCTGCTGAAAGGCGGCCGCGCACGCTGGGCCTGGGATGCCTGCCTGGCTTTGCAGGAACTGCCGACGCTGCGGCTGGACGGTCGCAAACTGCCCCTGATGGTGCGCGTGGCGCATGCCATGGGTGAGAGGGTGATCGTGCAGGAATTCTTTGCGGAGGTCATTCGCCGGAGTGTTCCTGGGGGTGTGCAGCCGGTGGAGTGGGCACAGGCGTTCGAGGATGCTGGCGAGCCTGGGCTGGCTCGGGAGCTTTACAAGGAGGCTCTGCAAAAACTGGAGAGCACACAGAGCATGCAACCCGATCTCAGCGTGGCCTGGGTGCGTTTTCTCATCCGCCATCAGGAGCCTGAGATGGCGGAGATTTACCTGATGAAGCATCACTGGGCGCTGGTGAATGATTCGGCCAGCCTCATTTTTGAGCTTTACCAAGCCTGGGGCAAGCTGGCATCAATAGAGGCGGAACTGCCAAAGTTCCACCTGCCGGTGGGTGTGGAGAAGGAAGTGCTCTTTCTCAGCCGCCGTGCGCAGGGCCTGCCTCCCCCCACCCCCCTGCCATGAAGTCACGTCTCTGCCTCCTTTTCATCACTGCCCTGATGGCCGCCTGCTCCACTGCCGAGGAGAAGCAGACGCCACCTGTCATGTCCCAGCGCATGTCCGACCGCATCGCCTCATCGCGGCGGCGGATGCAGGACCAGAATGACCGCAGCATCTATGACAAAGCCATGCAGTCCAGCATTACCAACGGCAAGGACACTGGTGGCTGGCTGGGGCGCAAGAACTACAAGTCGAACCAGTTTTCTGGCAGCAAGGCCTACACCAACACCAAGGACTTCAAAACGGGCTCCTTTGCCGGATCCTCGAGCCAGAGCAGCATGGGCAGGCAATCGTTTGCCCAGGCGGGCAAAAAATCTTCGGTGGCAGATACTACCTTTAAGACGGACTCGAGCCGTTTTGCCGGGCAGAAGGCCCGCGAGGACAGCCAGATGTTTTCAGGGTCGGACGATGTGTTTAAGACAGGCTCCGTCCGAGATGCCCTGCGCAGCCAGCAAAAGAACGACACGCCGAAATTCATCGAGCTGGAGGAGCATAAACGAGACCCCGCCTACTCCGAGGCCCAGGTGCGCCGTTTGTTAGGCCGCGAATAGCGGTTCCTGAGAAATCCTGGTCAGCCTGGAGTTGTCATCTGCATGCGCCGTCGTCGCCGTCGTTCATTGCCGCTTTCGTGGCTGGGCCTGCTCCTGCTGGTGGCCTTGGGAACCCAGGCCTGGAAAGAAGTGCAGAAGCGGCAGCGGATGCCGGAGGTCCGGACTGGCAAAGCGGCTAAAGTTTTCGAGGTGATGCTGGGTGCCCGGCTTCTGGACGATAAGAACAACGATGGCGACAGCTTCAAGATCAGCTACCGGGGCAAGGTTCACGAACTGCGGCTGTATTTTGCGGATTGCCCCGAAAAGCGTCGGCATGCCTACAATGGAGAACGGCTGCAAGAACAGGGGCAGTACTTTGGGGGCCTGGATGAGGCCCGCACCGTGGCCCTAGGGCAACAGGCCCAGGTCTTCACCCGCCAATGGTTGCAGGGGCGTCCCTTCATGGTCTATACCAAATGGCAGAGCGTCTTCGACAGCGGCCGCCATTACGCCTTTGTGGTTTTTCCGGATGGGGAGGATCTGTCGGCCAAGCTGGTGCGCGAAGGCTTGGCGCGCATTCACACCACGGGCACCACGCTGCCCGATGGCCGTAGCGCCACTGCCTTTGTCCAGCATCTGCGGGCGCTTGAGTTGGAAGCCCGAGCCGCCGGACGTGGGGGCTGGGCCCGATAGTCGGCTTCAGTCACGGCCTACTTGGCGGATCAACGCCTGCATCACGCCCTGAATCAGGAGTTCGTTGGCAGGGATCAGATCCGGGAAATCAGGATTTTCAGCCTGGAGGTAGGGCTGCCCATCTTTGACCAGAAAACGTTTCAGGGTGGTTTCACCATCAATGAGGGCGGCCACGATGTCGCGCGGGCGTGGTTCTTTGGCTTCCAGGATGACCATGTCCCCGTCGCAGATGTTTGCGCCGATCATGGACTCGCCGCGAACTTTAAGGGCGAATGCCTTGGCATTCCGGCCCAATCCCAGGGTGTTCACATCCACGGCAATGGATCCATCGGCTTGCTGCTCTTGCGGGCTGGCATAACCGGCGGGGATCATCCCATACAGAGGAATGTCTAGGATCTCGGCCCGTTCCAGGTCTTCCGGGAAGACCACCGCGCGGGCCTTGTGGGAATGGCGCTGGATGACCCCTTTTTTCTCGAGAGCCCGGAGGTGACTCATCGCGGCCGTCTGGCTGGAGAAGCCAAAATGACGCTGAATGTCACGCGTGCTGGGCATGACACCGTTTTCGCGCTGATACTGGCGCAGGTATTCCAGCAGTTCGCGCTGGCGGTCGGTGAGTTTGGTGCTGAGGTCGAACATAAAAGCGTTTGTTCGCCTGAACACTTAATCCTAACCGCAAAGGACGCAAGAAGATTTCCTGATCCTTCTTTTTGTCAGGAATCTTCCACATCTGGCACATCCAGTGCATCGAATCTTTGCACCCGTGACGTTTTGCATGAATCTTTCGCCTGTGCCCGCCCTTCACTCCATCCGTTTTCTCCTTTTGCTTTCGAGTGCTGCGTTTGGCCTGATCGCCCCGGAACCTGCGGCCCCTCCCGCCCCGGCAACGCCGCCTGCCGCTCCAGCCTCCACTGAGTCCCCAGCCCCTGCTTCGGCACCCAAAGGATCTGCCCCGGCTGCCAAACCCTCGGCCCCTGCTGCCGTGCCCAGCATGACCCTGGTTCCTCCTGGGAAAACGGTCGGATTGCCAGACAACACCACCGTTTTGGCGCAAAAGGCTGCCACGGCTTTTGGCGAACAGAAATGGGAGGAAGCCCGTGCTGCCTATGAAGAGATGC
>DMMK01000480.1 GCA_003453085.1 Verrucomicrobiales bacterium | reverse complement strand
CCAGAAAGGGGGCATAGATGGGCGGGGTATTGGGGGAATAACCGGAGACCCAGCCCCCGCTGACCATGTAGATAATGGCGCAGCCGTTCGGTTTCTCCGGTTGGTAAACATCCAGAGTCAGGGCAAAGCCGAACTTGCGGCCATAGACCACATCGCCCGTCTTCGTATTCGGTGGGATGGTCTGCGCCAGGGCGGGCAGACTGGTGAGCAGGAGGGAGACGGCGAGGAGGAGCAATTTCATGCGGAAAGGAGTACGCAGGCAGCAGGGTGGCTTCTTCAATGGTCACACGCTTTTACCAGCAACATTGATGATTCGACACCGTCTTTGTCTGACCAACCTGTTGCCATGAAGAGACTCGCCGCCTTAGCCTTCCTGTGGTCTGCATCCTGCTCGTTCGCGGATGTCAAACTCCCCGCCATCATCTCCGACCACATGGTCGTCCAGGCCGACATGGAGGTCCCCCTCTGGGGCTGGGCCGATGCAGGTGAAGAGGTCACCGTCTCGCTGGCCGGGCAAACGGCCTCCATCAAAACACCCGCAGAGGGGCGCTGGCAGATCAAACTGAAGCCGATGAAGGCGACGCCCGAGGCCCAAACGCTGACCGTGAAGGGCAAAAACACACTGGCTGTGCAGGATGTGCTGGTGGGCGAGGTGTGGCTCGGTTCCGGCCAGTCCAACATGGCCATGACCGTGAACAGCAGCCTGAACTATGAGCAGGAACAGAAAATGGCGAACTTACCGCTGGTGCGCATGTTCACGGTGGAGCGTGCCTCCAAGACCGAGCCGCAGACCGACTGCGCCGGCACCTGGCAGGTGTGCAGTGCTGAGACTGTGGGGCGCTTTTCTGCTGCGGCGTATTTCTTTGGTCGGGAACTGCACCGGGAGCTGAAAGTGCCCGTTGGTCTCATCAACTCCTCCTGGGGTGGCACCGCGCTGGAGGCCTGGACCAGCATGGATGCGCAGGCCAAGCTGCCCGAGTACAAAACCATTTCAGCAAGCTGGGAGGAGGCCAAAAAGCAGCCCTGGAATGCGGCTGCCGAAGAAGCCAAACATGCTGAAGCCATGACCCAATGGAGGCAGGCGGTGAAGGATGCCAAAGCGGCCCAGAAAACAGCACCAAGACAGCCCCTGCCCCCGATAGATCCACGGGTGCATCAAAACCACCCGGCGAATCTCTACAATGGCATGATCGCCCCAATCATCCCATATGCCATACGCGGAGCCCTTTGGTATCAAGGCGAGCACAATGCCAACAAGCCTTATGCCAATCTTTACAGCCTGCAGTTGCGGACCCTGATTCAAGACTGGCGTACACGCTGGGGCCAGGACTTCCCCTTTGCCTGGGTGCAGCTTCCAGATTTCCAGGCACCGCAGCAGTCAGCCGTCGAGATACAGCCCTGGCCCATCATCCGCGAGCAGATGCTGAAAACGCTGAGTGTCCCCAAGACCGGCATGGCCATCACCCTCGGCCTTGGCGAAGAAAAGGACATTCACCCCAAGAACAAACAGGGCGTGGGCCAGCGGTTGTCTTTATGGGCACTGGGCACCGTTTATCAGAAAAAAGTGGCGGCCACCTCCGGTCCCCTGCCCTCTGACCATGAGGTGAAGGGCAACAGCATCACCATCACCTTTGACCATGCGGAAGGCGGACTGAAGAACAAGGACGGCAGCGCTGAACTGAAAGGCTTTGCCATTGCCGGGGAGAACCGCCGCTTTGTCTGGGCGCGCGCCCGCATCGTGGGGAACAAGGTCATCGTCTCCTCCCCCGATGTTCCAAAACCTGTCGCCGTCCGTTATGCATGGGCAAACAATCCTATCTGGTCGCTGCAAAACGCCGCCGGTTTGCCCGCCACACCTTTCCGTACGGATGACTGGAAGGTGGAGCTGAAGCTGGCGGCCATCTTCGGAGATCACATGGTGGTGCAGGCAAATGCCAATGTGCCCGTGTGGGGCTGGGCAGAACCCGGAGAGGAAATCACGGTGACCTTGGGCAACCAATCGGCAACCGCCAAAGCCGCCTCCGATGGTAGCTGGAACGTGCGCCTGAAATCACAGCCCGCCACGGCCGAGGCACAACAGCTCATCGCCAAAGGCAAGACCACGGTCACGGTCCACGATGTGCTCATCGGAGAAGTGTGGCTGGCCTCCGGGCAGTCCAACATGGCCTTCCCTTTCAGCCGGGGTGAATACCCCGCCAGCGAAACTGCAGCGGCCCAGCTGCCCCAGATCCGCATGTTCACGGTGAAACAGCACAGCACCCGCATTCCGCAAAAAGACTGCGAGGGCGAGTGGTTGGTGGCCACGCCTGAATCGGTGCAGAACTTCTCTGCTGTGGCTTGGTTCTTCGGGCGCGATTTGCACCTCAAGATGAAGACGCCCGTGGGCCTCATCAACTCCTCCTGGGGCGGCACGGACATCGCCGCCTGGACCAGTGAAGAGGCCCAGGTGAAAGTGCCAGCCCTGAAGGCAGGATTGGATAAGTGGGCCCAGGCCGCAGCCAACTATGACCCAATCAAAGAAAAGGAAGCGACGGTCAAAAAACTAGCAGCCTGGAAGACTGCCACCGAGAAAGCCAAAGCTGCCGGAGCCACCCAACTGCCCCGCAAACCACGCTCCACCAGCCCGCCTCTGACGAATCAAAATCATCCTGCCAACCTCTACAATGGCATGATCGCC
>DMMK01000276.1 GCA_003453085.1 Verrucomicrobiales bacterium | reverse complement strand
GCTTTCTGCTGCATGACTACAAACGCGGCATCGCCTTCCCCACCGGGTATGATCCCGCCCGTTTGCAGCCCTTTGAGCTTCTGGTGCGCTCACCCAACTGGCTGGGCGATGCCTGTATGGCCTTCCCGGCCGTGCGTGCCATGAAGGCGGGCCGTCCCGACCTGAAGCTGACCGTCTTTGGCCCGGAAAAACTGCGCGAGCTGTGGGAATCCCAGCCCGAGGTGGACCGCTACATCGGCAAAGACAACAAGGAGGGCCTGTTCAGCGTGGCCCGTCGCATCAAAAAGACCGGGGTCCGTTTTGATGCCGCCATCCTGCTCACCAATTCCACCCGCAGCACCCTGGAGTTTTGGCTCGCTGGCATCCCGCGCCTCGTCGGTTACAAAGGCTCCCTGCGCTCCCGCCTGCTGACCCAGATCATCAAGGAGCCGAAGAAAGTCGAAGGCCCGCCCATGCACCACACGCTGCGCTACCTGCACGTGGCGCGCTGTTGCGGTGCCCAGACGGAGGGGTGGGATGCCGTCCTGCCTGTGAACACCCTACCCGCAGGCAGCCCCCTGCGCATCGGCATCTGTGCCGGGGCAGAGTACGGCCAGGCCAAACGCTGGCCCATGGACCGTTTTGCCGCCGTGATGAAACAGGTGTCCGCCCGGCATCCGCAGATCGAGTGGGCCTTCTACGGGGCTCCGGGTGAAGCGGCCATGGGGGAGCAACTTTCTCAAATGGTCGGCCCTCAGGTTCCGCATGTGAACTTGGTGGGGAAAACCAAGCTGTCTGGCCTTATCGAGCAACTGCGCGGCTGCACCCTCCTGGTCACCAATGACACCGGCACCATGCACCTAGCCGCTGCCCTGGGCGTGCCCACGGTGAGCATCTTTGGCTCCACCGAGCCCGTGCTTACGGGTCCCCTGGGGCCCCAGCACACCGTCATCCGCCACCACGTGCCGTGCAGCCCCTGCTTCAAACGCGAGTGCCCCTTTAGCCATTATGACTGCATGACCCTCGTTACGCCGGAGCAGGTCGCTGCGGCGGTGGAAGAGAGGCTGGCCCAAACGGCCTGAGAGAGGAATGCCGACCTTCGTTTTTTCCTAGGCCCCTTCAGATGCGTCCGGGGGTGTGCCTCTGCTCTTGCCTCCGGGCTTATCCTCGCCATCTCTGAGGGTCCGCACGCATGACCTGGCTCTACCCATTTCTCAAAAAGCTCCGCGCAGTCGCCCATCGGGTACGCACGTGGCCGTTTCTGGGGCGGTCGGCCTTTTCCCTGGCGCTGCTGGTCATGATCCTCCTGGCCACCCAGGGACATCACCTGGATCATCCCCCCGAAGTCGCCGGGTACGACATTCAGGCGGGCAAGCTCGTCGCCCAGCAGGGCGTGGGCCCCGCCGGACCAGTGCTGAAAACGGTGAGCCTGCTGCTGCCCTACCTGGATAGCTGGATGCTGGTGGGCGGGGCGGTGTATCTTTTCATCCTTTTGCGCCAATGGGGAAATCCGCCCAAGCTGGTCTTTCCCTCATGGGTGGCCTCCATTTCAGTGGCCGCGTGGGCCATCAGTTCAGACATTGCCCACCAGCTCGGGGCCATGCAGATGACGGAAATGGGCGAGCCCCTGGCCATGACGGCCTACTGGATGAAGATGGTGATGATCTACGTCGCCTGCATCTGTGTGCCGCTGCTTATCCACTATTACGTGCGCAGCGGCTCGCTGGAGCGCTACACCCTGCGCACCTTCCTGGCTCCCCTGGTTTTCTGCTTTGTCGCCTTCTGCTCCCTGTGGATCATCATGGATCTGCTGGATAACTTAAAGGAATTCCAGGATGCCAAATCGGGCCTGGGCCGCGTGGTGAAGTTTTACTTCAGCATCGTGCCCTTCATCTTTGTCTCGGTGATGCCCGCCTCCCTCCTGCTGGCGGTGCTTTACACGCTGACCAAAATGTCCCGCGCCAATGAGATCGTGGCCATGCTCAGCGCCGGGCGCAGTGTGGGCCAGATCCTGCAGCCCATCTTTGTGGTGGTGATCACCGTGGCGACGATGAGTCTGGCCGCCAATTACCACTGGGCCCCGCGTGCCGAAGGCAACCGCGAAGCCGTGATGCGCGCCCTGGGGGCGAAACAAAAGGATTCCATCATGGCCTCCTCCGTCCTGCACCGGGATCCCGTGACGGACCGCGTGTGGTATGTCGCCTCCCTGCCCTTCTCCCTCCGGGGCGAGCGCCTGCGCGGCGTGCAGGTGCGGGAAGTGGGCAAAGATGGCAAAGTGGCCCATGTCATCCATGCGGACTCCGCCATGTGGTGGCCCGGCGGGCTGTGGCGCTTTTACGATGGCCAGGAAGTCTTCTATGCCAATGACAAGCCGACCGAGATCAAACCTTTCCCCCTCGATGCCGAAGGCCGCCATTCACTGGAGGTGAAGAACTTTGAAGAGACGCCCTGGGGCATGGTCAGCTATGCCCTCAAGCCCGACTACATGGGCGTGCCGGAAATCGTCTCCTACCTGAAGGCCCATCCGAAGGACAGCCCCGAGCGGCTGGCCCCCTTCCAGGCGCATTACTACCACCGCTTTGCCATGCCCTGGCAGAGCTTTGCCCGGGCCCTGGTGGCGGCCCCCCTGGGCATCGCCTACTCCCGCCGTGGCGCAGTGGGCGGCATCGCAGGCTCCATCTTCATTTTCTTCGGCATC
>DMMK01000478.1 GCA_003453085.1 Verrucomicrobiales bacterium | reverse complement strand
CCCCTGTGGGCCGCTCTGTTTAACCGCACCGAGGCCGACCCCAAGGCCGCCGAAGAGGCCATGAAAAAGGGCGATCACAAACAGGCCGCCGAACTTTTTGGCAAGCTGCTGAAGGAGGACACCCTCCCGGCCGACCTGCGTCAGCGTTATGCCCAGGCCCTGGGTTATTCCACCCATCAGCTCAAGGACTATGACCGCGCTGTCGGTGCCTTCAGCCAGGCTCTGGAATCAGGCGAGCCCCAGGTGCAAAAGCAGGCCCACCAGGGCCTCGCCCACAGCCTCTATGACCAGGGGGATCGCTCCCTGGCCAAGCAGCCCAAGTTTACCATCAAGGCCTGGCGCGATGCCGTGAAGCATTTTGATGCCATCTTGAAAATGGACCCTGAAAACAAGCCGGTGATCGAGAACCGCGAGTTTATCAAAAAGCGCGTCGTCGAGCTGCAAAAGAAGCTCGATGAGGAGGAGCAGAAGGGCGACAAAGGTAAAAAAGGCGACAAGAAGAAAGGCAAAAAAGGCCAGAAGGGCGAGGAAGGGGAAGAGGGTGAGGAGGAGGAAGGCGACTCTGGCGAGGAAGGTGATCAGGACGGCGAAGGCAAGAAGAACAAGGACCTCAGCCGCAAAGAAAGCCTCGGCAAACAGAAGGGCGAAAAGAAGGAGGAGGAACTGCCTGAAGGTGAGCTGAAGGCCGCCAAAGAGGGCGACCCCAAAGACAAGGGCAAGGAAGCCCAGTTGGCCAAGGAGGCCGAGGCCGCTGAAAACGAGAAGGACGATGCCACCGGCTTCAGCCGCAATGAGGCCCGCTCCTTCCTCCGCACCTATGCCGACGACCAAAAGAAAGCCCAGATCGTGCGCCCGCGTGATCCGGCAGTGAATGGCAAGGACTGGTAACTGGAAACGAACATGATGGGACCCATGACAAAAGTGATTTGCGAATCGTCTTCAGCCTTGCGGCTGCTGGCTTTCTGTTGGCTGGCCTTCACCGGCATTTCGCAGGCCGCCACCGTGCGTGCCTACATTCAGCCAGCCAAGGCCCGGCCCAATCAGATCGTGACTTACGTCATCGCCATCCAGGACGGCAGCATCCAAAGTGTTCCAGAGCTTCGCCTGCCACTGCAGATCGTCCAGCGCACGAACGTCTCCCCGGCCCAGCAGATGAGCCTGGATAGCACCGGCCGCCGCAGCGTTTCCACCCAGCTTAGTTGGGGAGTCGCAGCTTCAGAGCCGGGGGAGTTTGTCATTCCCTCGCAGATTCTCAGCATCGATGGCCAGGAGGTCTCCACCAACGAGGTCAAGCTCGTCGTCGAGGCCGGCTCCAGCCTCGGCGGCCCCGGCAATGGCGAAGATGCCAATCAGCCCATCCTCCAGATTGAACTAGGTAAAAAAGAAATCTACCAGGGCGAGGTCATGCCACTGATCTGCAGTCTTTACGTCCCGCGTCAGACCCAGATCCGCCGTCTCGGCCTCATTGACATTGTGAAGAGTGACTTCGCCATCGCCCGTTTCCCTCAGCAGAGCGACCAGACCATGACCGTCATTGATGGCGTGGGTTACATCGTCTACACCTTTCGCAGCACGCTCTCCTCCCTTCGCACCGGTGATCTCAAGGTCGGCCCGGCCTCGCTCGAAATGCTTGTGGAAGTCCCCGTCGAAGGCGGCCCTCAGATGGACCGCCGTCTGCCCCCGGGGTTCCCCCAGGTGTACTTTGGCATGCAGACGGAACCTCGGAAGTTGGTCGTCAAAAGCCCCCAGGTCTCTCTCAAGGTTCTATCGCTCCCGACTGAGGGCAAGCCCGCCAGCTTTAGCGGTGCCGTGGGTGACTTCGCCCTCAGCGCCACTGCCACCCCTACCGAATTGACTGTGGGAGATCCCGTGGCCGTGGAACTCCTGGTTGAGGGGACCGGCAATTTCGATGCCCTCACCACGCCTGCGCTCACGCTTCCCAGCGGCTGGAAAACCTATCCGCCCAAGCGCTACAACGTCGAGGGGCAGCTCGATCAGAACCAGGTGCCCACCCTTGAACGCAAAGTTGGTTATTCCCAGGTCTTCATCCCGGAGGCCGTTCACACCGCCCTGCCTCCCTTTGAGATGAGCTACTTCAGTTCTTCGAAAAAGCAGTACGTCACCCTCCGCACCGAGGCCATCCCGCTGAATATGAAGCCCGCTGCGCCCACGGCCACCACAGAGGCTACCACGGGCACTGCTGGCGCTGCCGCCCCCGTGCCACCTCCCGTGCTGGATCCTCAGCCCGATATCACGGACATCGTCATCAAGCCCTCCCCACAGTCCCGCTGGCTCGCCCCGACCAGCACGCTTCTCATTCGCAGTTCCTCCTTCTGGACCTTGCAGGCCCTGCCTGTGGGCTTGGTCCTTCTGGCCAGTATCCTCGCCATCACGCACCGACGTCGCCAGGCGCGTATGGCGGGCAGGGCAGGGGAGATCCGCGCCGCCTGGGCTGCCTTTGAAGGCGGCCAGTCCTCCGATGCTGAGTTCCTTCGTCAGGCCGCCCAGTTCATCCATGTGGCCGAAGCCGGTCACCCGGTGGAAGATCCCGGCCTCAAGGCCATCTTGAACCGCTACGAAACTTCCAATTTCACCGGCACGGGGGCTGCACCGCTACCTGCCACAGAACGCCGCCAAATCACCGAAGCCCTCGGCCGCCTATTCAGGCAGGCGATTGCCAAAGTCAGCTTGCTCGCCCTCATGGGCCTCCTCGCTTGCTCCAGCATCCAGGCTCAGACGGCCACGCCAGCGGCCACTTCTCCCGATGACACTTATCGCGAGGCACTGGCGGAAATGGACAAGGGCAACTTTGCTCGCGCCCAGTACCTCGCCGAATCCTTGGTGAAAAAGAAGCCGCCGCAGCTCAGCCCGGAGGTCTTCCAGCTCATCGGCCATGCGCGCTACCGTCAGGATGATCTAGGCCGTGCTGTCCTCTGGTATCAGCGCGCCAGCCTCTTTGATCCTCGCGGCCCTGAACTCCGGCAGAATCTCCTGCACCTCCACGAGCGTCTCCGTTTCCTCTCCTTTGGCGTGAAATCGCCTTTGGCCGAGTGGAGCCTCTGGCTCACTCCCAATGAATGGGCCGTCCTCGCCTCGGTGGGATTCTGGCTGTTCGCCTTCGCCATTCTCTGGCGCATCCTCGCCGGGCGTCGCGCCATCGCCGGGCCTGTCACCCTCTCTGTTCTGGGTTTGCTCCTCTTCCTCCCCGCTGCCTCCATGGCCGCCATCCGCCCCGAGGGCGTGCAGCGCGTCCATGACATCTCCATCGTCACCGCCCCCGATGTCAATGCCTACACCGGTGCCACCGTCACCGCTGGCACCGTCATGGATCTGCCCCCAGGTTCCCAGGTCCGGGTTTTGGAAAAGCGCGGCACCTGGACCTATGTGGAGATTCCATCCACCACCGAAACCCTGCGCGGCTGGGTGGAAGGCGGGGCGCTCACACCTCTGTGGATTTGGGATGAGGCGCTGGTGCCTTAAAAATATCGGATCGGGCAAGGAATAACCCTCCCGCTCAGTACTCTGATCAATAGGCGGCCACGATACCGGGGCTGCCTGCTCAAACTCCATCCTCTACCACCCTACCATGAAAGCTCTCCTTCTTCTTTCCCTCGCCGCCTTCACCCTCGGTCTCTCCAGTTGCGCCAACTGCTGCAAAAAGAAACCGGCTGATTGCACGAAATGTGCGTCCTGTGACACCAAGAAGATGTAGGATGGCTCCGTTGGGCTTTCCCGCCCTTCTCGTCCGTTGCCACCATCTGCTGCGTCATGGAGTTCGAACACCTCGTTCAAGAACACTACCAGGGGCTTTATCGCTTCGCGCTGAGCCTTGCCCAGCGGGAGGCAGACGCAGCAGACCTCACCCAGCAGACCTTTCTTCGCTGGGCCACCCGGGGCTTCCAGCTTCGGGACCGCAGCAAGGCCAAGACCTGGCTCTTCACCACCCTTTACCGCGAGTTTCTCACCGGCAGCCGCCGCGCCGTCCGTTTTCCTCATGTGGAACTCTCCGACGCGGAACCTGAACTGCCTGCCGTGCAGGATCGGACGATGGAGGAAATGGATGGCCAGTCCGCCCTGGATGCCCTCGGTCAGTTGGATGAAACTTATCGCGCTCCGCTCACTCTGTTTTATCTTCAGCAGCACAGTTACCAGGAAATCGCCGAAATCCTGAATGTCCCCATCGGCACTGTCATGTCCCGCCTTTCTCGTGGGAAAGCCCAGCTCCGCCAGAAACTTACCTCCGTCCGCGAAGAGACCGATTCCCCCGCCTCACCCAAAGTGATTCCTTTTGCTGAACCCCCACGTGCTAACCGCCATGGATGACTCTGAAATCCAGCTTCGTCTGAGTGCCTGCCGCCCCCACGGCCAGGACAATGATGATCCTCTTCTTAAAGAGGCCCTGGAGACGCTGCCCCAGCGCCCGGCCCTCATGGAATGGTTTGCCCAGGAGCAGGAGTTCGACCGCAAGATGTGCAAATGCACCTGCGATGTGCCTGTGCCGGATACCCTGCGGTCAGAGATTCTCGCCGCCGCCAAACTGACGGCACCTGTCCCCCGCTGGCAGCGCCTCCCCTGGCTGGCCGCCGCTGCCGCCATCGCCCTCACGGGTATCTTTTTCACTCTCTCCGAACCTGCCTCGGCTGGTACCCCCACCCTCGCTCAGTTCGAGA
>DMMK01000071.1 GCA_003453085.1 Verrucomicrobiales bacterium | reverse complement strand
CCCTCAGCATCCAAAAATTGTCCCCAGTTTTCTCTCGCCCGCATCTTTTGCAGCAGCCTCAGCATTTGGATCAAACGATGCTCAATGCTCTCCACTCTTGGGATGGTGATGTGGGGGCTTTCACCTCCTTGGATGAGGCACAGGCGGAACTTTTCAAAACCTGCGGGATCTTTGTCCCTTCGGCAAATGCTGGCCGGAATGTCATCCGGGTACATGATCTTGATAACGTGATACCCCTGTCCGGCAGCGACTTTACAAAACTCCTCGGCTCCACGACCGCGCCCGTTTGTGCCGGTAAGCCAGAGCAGCAGCTCATGGCGTTCGGCTGGTTTCTTGGGATCATGACGGATGACGATGTCTCGGTTCACATGCAGGTGATGGGGGAAGTCGAAGGTCTTGATTTCTGGATCGGTGTGGCTGGGCAATATGGCGATGCCAGCGAGTGCCGTTCGTGTCTGGGCCGCTTCAGTCTCGGAGATGCTTTGGGCCTGCCCCTGCAATGCGGATAGCAGAGCCAGCGAGAGTACCGTTCTGAGCCAGAGCTGACGACAGGTGCAAGGCAGGGAAAGAGGAAACATGGTCACCGGAAAAGCAGCCCTAGGAAATCGGGCTGCTGAATGAACGGTAAACGCGCGGGAGAGGGTGAAGTTGCACGTGGGGGAACCGGGCGAGGTTACCCTCGCCAAAAAAGAAACCAGGGATGCAAGGAAGCATCCCTGACTTTTCGGCCCTGCTTAAATCAGGCAAGGTTTCTGCGCATCAAAGCCAGCCGGTCTGGTTCAGCCGCCCGGTCAGTTCCATCTGACGTTCCAGTTGCTGCGCATAAAGCGCGGCATTTTCCGGATTGGGCTTGCAGCGGGTGGACTCATCCAGCGTCACCAGCTTGGCGCAGAGGGCCTCATAGCTCACGGTCTCGCCCTTCTCGTTCGCCTGGGCGTAAGCGGCCTGGATGGCAGAACCCAGGGCGGCACCTTCACTGGTGTTGAGGGTCACGACTTCGGCATTGAAGCAATCCGCCGCGATCTGTCTCCAGGTGCTGCTTTTGCTGCCGCCGCCGGTGAGGCGGATTTCGGTCGGGTTCAGACCCAGGTCACGGAAGCGCTTCAGGCCATAGGCCAGGCCCAGCGTTGCACCTTCCACCGCTGCGCGGGCGATGTTTTGCGGCGTCATGTTGGTGGGGCGCAGGCCATGGATCACACCGCTGCCATTCGGCAGGTTGGGCGTGCGTTCACCATTGAGGTAGGGCAGGAACATCACGCCGTCCGCCCCAGCGGGCGCGGCTTTGACGGCGTCCTCAAGCTGCTTGAGATCCCAGCCGTACATCTCGCGCACCTGCTCCGTCACGACGGTGACATTCATCGTGCAGACGAGGGGCAGCCACTGGTCCGTGCTGTCGCAAAAGGCAGCCACTTCGCCCTGGCCATCCACGATGGGGGAGGCAGCCACCCCATACAGTGTGCCGCTGGTGCCAAAGCTGGCGGTGACGACGCCTGGCTTGATGTTGCCAGTGCCGATCGCCCCCATCATGTTGTCGCCGCCGCCGGCGCTGATGATGACGTTTTCACTCAGGCCCCAGGCCTGAGCCAGCTCGGGACGCAGACGGCCATGCACGCTGCGGCTGGAGCCCAGCTCCGGCAGCATGGAGCGCACACGGGCGTCAATGTAGTCGCAGAGTTCATAACACCACTCGCGGGTGTTCACATTCAGGATGCCCATGCCGGAAGCGTCGCCATATTCCATGCGCTTCACGCCGCTGAGCCAGAAGTTGATGTAATCGTGCGGCAGCAGGATGGATGTCGTTTTGGCAAAGTTTTCCGGCTCATTCTGCTTCATCCACAGCAGCTTGGGGATGGTGTAGCCGGGCAACATGGCATTGCCTGCCAGCGCGATGATGCCGGGCTGGCCGCCGAATTCGTGGGCCAGCTCCGCGCACTGGGCCTGGGTGGAGGTGTCGCACCACAGCTTGGCCGGGCGCACAGGCTTGTCATCGGCCCCGAGGGCGACGAGACCGTGCTGCTGCCCACTGACGCCGATGCCAGCGACCTTGGACTTGTCCGCACCGAGCTTTTCCAGGCACTGCTTCACACTGCTCTCCACCGCATCCAGCCAATCCTGGGGGTTCTGCTCCAGATGGCCGGGAGGCAGGCCTTCAATCAGCTCGTAGCTACTGTGGCCGGAGGCGAGGATCTTGCCCGTGTCGAGATCGAGAACGATGGCCTTCGTGCTCTGCGTGCCGCTGTCAATGCCGAGGAAATACATGGTGCTGGGTGGGTTGAGGAACGGGCGCATCATTGGCAGGCCCCCCCACGCAGAGCAAACGCAAAAGACCGGGGGCTCGAGATGATCTGGGCCGCATGCAGGTGCCCTGGGACTCTCGCTTACGTCAAAATGATGGCGAATGCCGATAGGAATTGCCTGCCTGCTGAAACTGCGTTTCGTGGCTGGCTGCCATGCTTTTTGTCTCCCGTTTATTCCTCCCGCTCGGACTCCTTTTGATGCCCTGCTGTGTGACGGAGATGCAGAAGTTTCCAGGTTCGGTGAAGCAGCAATGGAACGAGACCGCCATGATTGACGAGACCCTGCTGGAGGTCAGCGGCAAGTTGCAGGTGGTGGTGTCCATGCCTGAATCCCTGGGTTACGAAAGACTGCGCATCTATGAGAAGGCGTCTTCGCAGGTGCGCTCGGTCATCGCGGCGGCGGGTAAGCCGGATTTCATCCGCGAAACCAATCAATTCCTCAGAGCTCCCATCCTCGAACTGTTCTACCTCGATCGGAATCAAATGTATCGGTTTGCGGGCCAGAAAGGGCTTTCGGTTTATGGTGGCCCGCCACCTTCACCGCAGCCCAT
Source organism: Verrucomicrobiales bacterium (assembly GCA_003453085.1). Lineage (GTDB taxonomy): Bacteria > Verrucomicrobiota > Verrucomicrobiia > Verrucomicrobiales > Verrucomicrobiaceae > Prosthecobacter. Next base: position 1,556 of record DMMK01000071.1, on the reverse strand, counting down.
CCCAGACTCGGCGCAGGGGGATATCGAGCGCATGCGGTCTCTCAATGCGCTCCAAAAGAGCGTCCAATAGTCTCACTTGCATCCCAACGGTTTCTCCCATGACACGCATTGCATTTCATCTCGCGACGGTGACCTTTTTGTTCAACACACTGGTCGGTTGCACGACGCCTACCGGGGTTTACACGCAGCCGTCGGCGCAGCAGTCCCAGGCAACGCTGACTCATGATGCTTCCGTTTACGGTTCGGCTGTTCCCGCCGTTCAGGTGATTGAAATCAATGGCAAGGCTGTAGCTGCGCAGCATGGCTCGCTGATGAAAAAATCGGCCAGTTATCGGCTTCACCCCGGGCCTGTGCATCTTTTTCTGAAGGCGAATACCGGACGCGGTGTCGGGGCGAGCAGCCACCTGGATTTCGTGGCGCGCAGCGGTGCGTCCTATCGGATCGACCTCGCTGTTGGCATGCGGGACATCGCCTTTTTGGTGACCGAGAATGGAAAGACCATCGCCACGGGCAAGGCGGCGAAGGAGGTGTCGAATGATCCTCTCCCGGCTTCGACGCCCATGTTCATCCCCATCATCGTGAACTAGGTCATTTGCAGCTATAGTTCCTGTTTCTCAGGCTGAAAGGGATATGGAGTGAACTGAAGGAGCTCTTTTTTGAGGCACAATCGTGGGTTGCCTCAGGGGAGGCTTTGCCGCATGTTGGGGCCAGCAGACAAAAGCTTTTTTCAAACCATGGTCACCAAACTCCTTCACACCCGCTATCGCGTGAACGATCTGAGCAAAACGGTCTCGTTTTACAAAGACGTGCTCGGCCTGGAAGAGATCAAACGGCACAAGTCCCCACGTGGTTCGGAACTGGTCTTCCTGAAGACCCCGAACAGCGATGAGCTCATCGAAATTTGCTCCTTTCCCGCCAGCGGCCCGGTCACCCTGGGGCCGGATGTCACCCACCTGGCCTTTGAGGTGGAAGATTTGGAGGCCTTTGCCAAACACGCCGAGGAAAAAGGCTATCCCCTTTCAGATGGGCCTACGGAAAGCTCCAGCGGCACGTTTGCATTCATAGATGCCCCGGAGGGCTATGAAATAGAACTGATCCAATATCGGAAATAGGAGCGAAAGTGGATGCTCTCATGGCGTTGATGCTCAATAGATAACAAATTATGGACTTCGACTGGCTTGGCGTTGCTTTTGACCTCACGAAACTGCCTCCCAAGGATATTGAGGAGTCATTTGAGGATCCTTTTTCGCTGAAGCTGCTGCCCGATGACAATGGCGACGGCACCAGCGCCCGTTATTACAACCTCGGCAAAGCCCTGAGCGGCCGGGCTGTTTTTGGAGTTTTCTGGACAGACGGCAAGCGTTACCGGGTCATTTATGCCCGGGACATGACGCATACCGAGGCGGACTTTTTCGAGCGCAAAAAAGCTGAGGACATGTAACCATGGAAGCACCACGACGCAAAGTTGAGACCACGCAGATCCCCCGGTTCAGTGATGAGCTGCCGGCCATCCATGCGTGGAAGGAGGTGCCGGCCTTGGACACGGCCGAGGCCGG
>DMMK01000174.1 GCA_003453085.1 Verrucomicrobiales bacterium | reverse complement strand
GCCTAAATCATATCCTTTTTGAGTTAGTCGAATGTCAGCATTGTCCTGACGTAATAAAGTTCTGAACTCTGCTCTTGATGTAAACATTCTGTAAGGCTCATCCGTACCTTTGTTTACTAAGTCATCTATTAATACTCCGATGTATGCTTCATTCCTTTTGAGAATAAAATCGCCTTTTTCGTGTACTTTGTTGTGTGCATTTATTCCTGCCATTAGTCCTTGACAAGCCGCTTCTTCATATCCTGTAGTTCCATTTATTTGTCCTGCAAAATAAAGGTTCTCAATTAAATGAGTTTCGAGGGTAAGTTTTAATTGTGTTGGTGGAAAGAAATCATATTCGATTGCATAACCTGGTCTGAACATTTTTACATTTTCAAAACCTTGAATTTTTGTTAATGCTTCGTATTGTATTTCCTCTGGCAATGATGTAGAAAAACCATTGATGTACATTTCCACGGTATTCCATCCTTCTGGTTCTACAAATATTTGATGATGGTCTTTATCTGCGAATCTATTAATCTTATCTTCTACCGAAGGACAATATCTCGGGCCAAGTCCTTTTAGTCTTCCGCTAAACATTGGCGATTTATCGAATCCTTTTCTCAGCACTTCGTGAACTTTTTCGTTCGTATAGGTTACATAACAACTTCTTTGCTTAGTTAATCTTGGGGTGTCTGTGTATGAGAATTTTTCAGGTTTTTCATCGCCTTTTTGTTCTTCCATTAAATCCCAGTTTAACGAACGACCATCAATCCGTGGAGGAGTTCCTGTTTTCATTCGTCCAGACTCAAATCCTAATTCAAGAGCGGCTGGAGGTGGAAAAGCAGATCCCCATCTACGATCAACACATCGCCTACTACCAGAGCCAGCTTCATCCCGGCACCAAAATCACGGGCGGTGTCGATCCTTATTACGACACGCTTAACGCCTATCTGCAAAAGGTGGAATCTGCCCTGGTGGAAACCAAGGTCAAAATGGCTGGCCGCAGCGCTTACCTGAACATCCTGCGCGAAGAATCTTCACGCCAGCACAGCCTCCAGCCACAGCCCTGATTATGAGCAGCATCCTCGCCGTTATTTTTTGCCTGGCTGTGGTGTTGGGTTCCTTTGGTCTCTACCTGCAAAATGAGCAAGCGGAGGCGTCCCTGGCCATGGAAAGCGCCAGACGACAGCTTACCCTCGCCAAAAATGCATTGGCTGACCGTGACCAGCATCTTTCGCTGCTGAAGCGCCACTACGATGTTCAGCGCAGCATCTACGACACCAACCAGGCATACATCGAAGCGGCAATGGTGATGCGGGAACTGGAGCAGGAGATCGACAGCCAAAAGAAGACCTACCAGCACATCGTGGAGGCCCGCCGCAACTCTGCCCGTGGCACCACCCTTGAATTCCTGGAACTTCCCGATGGTTCCGTTCTCCGCAGTGCCAAGATCTTGAACTTCGACGATACCACCCTTTCGGTGCTTACCCCCAGTGGCATCTTGAAGCTGCGCGCACAGGAACTGCCTGATCACCTGAAAGACTATTTCAGATTGGATCTCATCGAGCCCGAGACCGAACTGGCCGCAGGGGCACTGAATCCTGAAAATCCTAGCGGCGAAACGCCCAGTAGCGATTTTCAATACAGCAATATTTCCATGGAACCTTCCAGTGGAGAACCCTACTTGTCGCACAATGAGAAGGTGAAACTTTACAGCCAGCATCTCCAGGTCCTTAGCACCCGGATTAGCAAGCTAGAACAGGCAAAAAACGCCCCTTTCATCGGCATTGATTCCTACCTGAAACCCGGCAGTGCGGCCCACAAACACCGCCTGAAAGATCGTGCGAAGAAACTCGATCGGGAAATTGCCGTTCTGGCCGCCAGAAGACGCGAACTGGAAGCTCAGCGCAGAAAACTCACCGCCCCTGCCGTGACGAACCGCTGATCTATCCGCCATCACAGTGACTGCGGATGGGTGCGTGCAAATACAATCCGCAACACGGCTTCACGACGAGTTGATCCATCATCGTGTTGCTTGCCCAAAGCCAGGTTCCCGCCACGCTTGAGGCCACGTGGAGGAAACTCAAAGGGCCTCAGTGATTGAATAGAAACGCAGGTGAATTGATGAGAGCCCAGGCAAGATCCTGCGCCGCAGTCAGTCGCTTATTGCCGAGCTGTTTGGCACTGAGATCCGCATCGCGGCGGAGCTGCACCAGTTTTGGGTCCAGCGTGATGGGACTCTGGCTGCTCTGGTGTTTGGCCTCCAGGGCGACTAGCTGCGTATCCACAGGCAAGGGGCGTTTGGCCGCAGCCAGGGTCTTTTTCGTGGTCTGATAGTCACGTGCTTGATCGAGGAAGTGAGTCACCAGCGCGGCTTTCTGCTCGGCGGTGCGTTTGGCCGCAGGCGTTTTGATGGCATCGGCCACCGCCTTCGCGACGCCGAAACGGACCACGGGGCTGGAGGTCACCCACAGGCGGAAGCGCCCCAGATTGTAGCGACCATTTTGGAAGGGCTGGCTCATCTGGATGATGAACTGCGAGCCGCCTTTGAAGGCGATGGGCTTGGCAAACTCAAAGGTGGCCTCATGGCGGAATCCACCCTGAGGGCTCACAGCCCAGCCGCGGTCACGATTGCCTTTCTTGAGAGCTTCAGTCACGACAAAGTTGGTCTGCTCAAAGTCGGCTTTCGGATTCTTCAGCAGCTGCTCTTCACCACCACGCTTGCTGCGCTTGGCGTCCATGGGGTCCGTGCGCACGGTGAGTTCACCGAGCACAAAGTTGCCATCGGGTGCGAGGCCAGGACCGTTGCTGGGCAGGCGGTCATCAGGCAGCATCTCCAGCTTGATGGCCGTGATGTTGGTGAGTGTTGTTTTACCAATGAGCATGTAGTTGCCGGCAGCTTCGCGACCGGCGGGCAGTGCGGTGGCAAAGAGGCTGCCATCCGGCTGTACTTCGAGTTTCTCCACGCCTGCGGCACGCATGACGGTGAGTTCCAGCGGCACCCATTCCGTCGTGAGGTCGGCATACTGCTCCCAGCGCGGCTGCTGCATCGGGGCGGTCTCGGCCGCTTTCTTCACGGCCTCTTCCGCTTTCTTGATGGCAGCTAGGCGGGCCTCTTCTTTCCTCTTCACCTCAGGGGCCATCTTCACCTGGTAGTCTTCGAGTTCCTTCTTCGCCGCCGCAATCAGCGCCAGGCGCTCGGCTTCCGCCTTGGCGATCACTGGCTTTTGCTCGGCCTCTTTCGCCTGCCATTCGGCAGCGAGTTGTTTATGCTCCACATCCATGCCCGCCATGCTGGCCAGGGCTGCATTGATCTCCTTGCCTGTCGGCTTGCGATTGAGAATGCGCAGGAAGATTTCTTCCACCAGGTTGGCGTCATCCTTCACTTCATTCGTGAGCTTGGCGATGGCGTTGTTCGGATCACTGATCGCATCTCCCACCGTCGGGCCCGACATCAGGGCCATGACGGGGCCGAGATTCACCTCGTTGCTGCGCTCGCACTCGCAGACGCTCTCACGGGCAGGTTTCCCAAAGTTGGTTAGGAATCCATCTGGCAACTGAGTTTGACCGTCAATGAGCTGGGCCGCCCGTGTGCCTTTGGGCACGCCAGGGATATTCGGCATGGAACCGGTCACGGCAAAGACGGAGTCAAACAGCACCTCGGCAGGCAGGCGGCGGGCCTTGGCATGGCTGTAGTTCACTTTGTCGTCCTCGTTCCATTTGTTGGTGGAGAGGCTGAGTTGATAGGTGCGGCTCTGGGTGATGATCTTCATCAGGTGACGCACATTGAAGCCACTCTGCACAAACTCATTCGTCAGGTATTGGAGGAGCTCAGGATTGCTCGGTGGGTTGCCTGCACGGATGTCGTCCAGGGGCTCGATGACTCCAGTGCCGGTGAGGTAACCCCAAATGCGATTGGTGTAACTCATGGCGAAGTAGTCGTTTTCTGGGCTGGTCATCCAGGTGGCAAACTGCTCGCGACGGTTGGTGGCGGTCTTGCTAACCAACTCCATGTCAAAGGGCACCTGCGGGGCCACGGGGGCATTGGTGCGCAGGTGATTCATCTCGCCCATGGTTTTGTCACCGACGATTTCATACAGAGGCTTGGCCCCTTCCACGGCGGTACCACCGATGGTCTTGCCTGCGCTTGCGGGATCGGTCTTCAGATCCACTTGGGCAAAGAAAGCGGCGGTCTGGTAGTATTGGTCCCAGGTCCATTTTTCAAAAGGATGGTCGTGGCACTTGTTGCAATTGAATCGGGTGGCCAGGAAGAGATGGGTGGTGTTTTCCACCAGTTCTTCCGGGGTGCGCACGGTCTTGTAATAAGCGGCAGCAGGGTTGTCCTTGGTCGAGCCGGTGGCCGTGATAATGCGATAGGCCATGCGGTCATAAGGCGTATTATCCGCGACCTGTTGCTTGATCCAATCGCGCAAAATCTTGACGCCTTCATTGCCGAGGAACTTGCTATTCACCTGCAGCATGTCCGCCCATTTGTTCGACCAATGGTCCACAAAGTCTGGATTGCCGATGAGCTTATCAATGACCTCATTTCGCTTTGTCCGGCTATCCCGTGAATCTGCTACAAAGGCGCGCACTTCTTCGACCTTTGGAGGCAGGCCGGTGAGGTCAATGTGGATGCGGCGCAGGAAGTCTTCATCACTGCACAGGCCGCTGGGTTCGATCTTCATGCGCTCCCACTTACGAGCGACGAGTTCGTCAATCTTGGTCCACTTCTCCGGCTCCTTCCAGGCAAAGCCTGTGCGGTCCCCCATGACGGTGACGGTGGTGGCAGCATAGGCCCCTTCAAAACGAGCCAGGATGGCGGCCTCCCCACGGCGCAGGCTGGTCATGAGGCCTGTCTTGTCGGCCTCCAGCACTTCCATATTACCGCTATCCACAAAAGCCTCGGCAGTGACATCCTTGACATAACCATCCGCATAACGGGCGATGACGCGGATCTGCTGGCGGCTGCCGATGCGCTCCAGCACAGGGTTTTTGGGGAACACCTCGATGCTGGTTACCCGTGGGGTCTTGAGGTCGAGCTTGGCTCCCTGGCTGATCCAGGCCTTCAACGTTTCATAATAAAGTTCACCAGGGACGGTCAACTGCCCGCCTTCATGGGGAACCGAACCGCTGGCCTTCAGCAGCATCAGCGAATGATCTGGAGAGGCCACGTTGGCACGGCGGCTGGCGAGTTCATCGGTAAACGCGAGCACGTCATAAATGGGGTCATAACCACGCAGGCTAAGCTTGAAGCCTGCCTTGCCATCCTTTGCCCCATGACAGGTGCCCATGTTGCAACCGAGCTTGGAGGTGATGGGCATCACATCGCGCACGTAGTCCGGTTTCAGCGCTAGATTCATGCCTGTCACCGTCACGGGCACGGTGGCGCTTTTGCCCATGAAGGCGATCTTCACATCGCCTTTGCCATCGCTGCCAGGGCGCAGCAGACCGCGCTCATTGATGCTGGCGGCCTCGCCCCCCTGAAAGGTCAGTTTGGCCATGCGGGTGACATCGGCCTTGGTGCCATTGCTCAGAGTCGCCGTCACCAAAAGCTGGGCATACTCCATCGGCTTGCTGAGGCTGATCGCCGTGGGCTGTACCTCGATGGAGGCGACGGTAAGACCGGGAACCAGAGTCTCCACTTTGTCATCCTTCACTGCCGTCGCACGCACGCTGTCATCGGCAATCACTTCGCTGGCCGCGAGAGCTTTGTTCTCGACCAATGGCACGCTGACAAACTCCTTGGCAATCTTCCCCGTTGCGGATTCGATGAGCCGGATGCGGCCATCCTGCCCGGCGGCCGCCACGGTTTGACCATCGGGGCTGAAGCTGACGGTAAAGATGCCACCGGTGGGCATAGGCACACTGGCGATGAGCTTCACGTCTTTGACAATCCAGTCCTCCAGGGCCTTGCCAGCGCCGCTGCGGGTTTCGACGATGGTCTTCACCTCGTCAGGCATGGTGCTGTCATAATCTGAGGCGTAAATATTCACCTGGCCCGTGCCTTCATGCGAGGCCCCTGCGGCGATGCGTTTGCCATCGGGCGCGAAGTCCACCCCGAAGATGCGGCCCTGCATGAGGGGAAACTTGCGAATAAGGTTGGCATTGTCTCCAATGACTCGCTTGGTGATGCGCTCCATGCGATAGATGGCAGGCATGCCATCCGTGCCGCCGATGAGGATTTCATTGCGCAAAGGATGGCGCACCAAGGCCTGCACACCGCCTTTGAGAGCGCCCGGTGTGATGGAGGTGATATTGTCCACAAAACGCTGCGTTTCCACCTCCGTAAGTTTCACGCTCATGTCACGGCCACAGGAGGCGATGAACTTGCCATCCGTGCTCCACACCGTGTCCAGCACCCAGTCACTATGTCCACCCATGAAGAGGGTTTCTTTACCTGTCGTCGCTTCAAAAGCGCGCAGGCCATTGTCGGCACACCCCACAGCGATGAACGTGCCATCGGGCGACCAACTGGCGCCATAAAGAGTGTCGAAAGTCAGGGACTTGGACAGCTCCAGCTTCTTCTTCGCCACATCCCAGACCTGGATCTCTCCCTCGCGCGCCGGACTGCCGCCGGCGACCAGGATCTTGCTACCATCAGGTGACCAGGCCAGCTTTTGAATGCGCTCCGCCAGCCCAACCAAACGTGTGACAATGCCACTGCCATCGGCCTTATGAATGAGCACCTCATGGTAACCGGCCACCGCGAGCAGGGTGCCATCTGGCGAATACTCCATGGAGGTCACGGCTGGGGCGGTGACATACACGGGCGGGTGCTCCATGTCATAGTGCGCCATGGCAGAGGCCGGGGTGTCATCTTTAGCCCCCTCGCTGACCCAGCGTTTGATGAGGGCAACCTGGGTTTCATGCAGGGGATCGCCCTTGGGTGGCATCTCCACCTTGCCTTCCGCATTGGGGGTGGAGACCTTTAGGAGGTTCGATTCCTCTGGCTTACCGGGGACGATGGCGTTGCCCTCTTCTCCACCTGCCAGCAGTTTGGCAAAGTCGGTCATCACATAGTCACCTTTGGCCTTCGCTGGCTGGTGGCAGCCCGTGCAGTTTGCCTGGAGGATGGGGCGGATGTGTTTGTAAAACGAGACCGGTTTGTTGGGATCAATGCTCTCCTCTTTCTTCGGCGGGGCAGCCTGGACGGCCAGCGCGAGAAGGGACAGGCTGGCAAAGGTAAGGAAAGGCGTCTTCATGGGTGGTTGAAGGGGGGGATTCTAACAAAGTGTAACGCGCAGAAACGCCCCGGCGGAAGAGTCTCTTGCGCGTGCCCATCCACTCAGGCGGGATCATCCATGCCTAAGCGTGGAAGTACCAGGGGGAAGCCATCAGTGCCTCAAGTGATCCCAGTAAAAATAAACCGCGATGCCCACAGGAAGGAGCAGGGCCACCCAGCCTGGCCAAGCCATGAGCCCAGGTGGCAAAGGGCGAGGGTAGTCCGGTGTAACCCCGGCCTGGAGCATGCGATCATACAGATGCGGATGCAGCTGCCGCCCACGCATCACCGCAGGCATTTGATTGGCCCTGTAGAGCTTTTCCAAAGCATGAGCATAGATCGCAGAATCCGCCGCGCCCTGCATGGCCGCCTCATCGGCCACCTTTTCCAGACGCCGAGAAAACCAAGTAAACAGACGCTGCATGCCATACATGGCCCCAAAGAGAATTAGCAAGCCCCGTGAACCAAAATGATGATGAACGGGACGGAAGAAAATCAGGATCGTCCAGCACAGCATCCCGGCTAGACGTGCCACCTGCACGGTCAGCCGTTCACGCAAATGCGCCATTTCATGCAGGATAACGGCGCGCACCTCTTCATCATCCAGCAGCTCCATCAGGCGAGTGGTGACCATGAGGCCCTGAATGTAAACAAGCGCCCCGGCATTGGCCACCGGACTGATGGAAAGCCAAGTGTGACGAGGCTTAATGCCTGAGATCGCAGCGGCTTCCTCAGTCAGCCGATCAAGACGATCTTCCTCAGGATGCTTGAACTTAAAAAGTCGCGCCATTACCGGCATCCACACGCCAGAAATAATGAAGACCATGGCGGCAATGCCCAAACCTGCCCGCACCCAGTCTTGCCAAGTTAGAACCTTGGGCATGATGAACATGAGCCCGAGAAAGATGCCCACCAGACCAAACTGCACCAGGAGCGTCCAGAATGTGTGCACCAGCCAAACCCGGAACGTGTAGCGCGGCTCAATCTCTCGGGCAGCCGGGAAGCTGCCAAAAACGAGTCCCAGCACGGGCAGCAGCAGCCACCATTTCCCATCCTCCCTCGGAAAATTCAGAGCCCAGATCCCCCCAATCATGAACATGATGCCCAAGGTCGCACCGAACTGTGCTCGCCGGGCCTGCCAGAGAAAACGCGCTCGTTCTGTCCAATGCTCCCCGGCACTCTTGCGCCAGCGTCCCAAGGAAAGATGCATGAACAAGGCCATCAGCAGTGCCGCCGATATACTGCTGACAATGAGAAAAAGCCCTTTTGAATCCATAAGAGAGCATCCAAACCTTTTGGATCCCCTCTTGTCAATATCCCCCTTGTCACAGGAAAAAATCAGCACATCCGCACCGCTGGTCCCCAGTCGCCCAATGCCTGTAAAATCAAGGATGAACGAGGAAAAGAACGGGCTGGATCGCTCAAAAGTTGCAGTCCCGCGTTGTCCTGTCAGGGTGGGCAGCCCATGCCAGCCGACCAACTCAGCCAGCGCCTGTTTGCCAGTGTTTCAGCGGACTTCTTTCGTCCGCTGGTGCGCCCTTCGGTCCCGGTGTATGTGGATGGGGCGGATCGCCTGATTCAGGAAGCGGGTGAAGCCGGTCGCCTGCCGCAAACGGACGCCCTGGCCATCCTGCGCGAGGTCCTTTCCCAGAACCCCCAGGTGGCCCTCCAGGAAGATGAAGGAGGCGGCCTGCAGGACGTCCGCGCCCGCGCTGGCAAGCTCTACAATCAGCTGCTGCAAGTGCGCTGGATCGAGGAGCAGGCCGTGAGCCTGAATGAGCGCTGGGTGGTCATCTCCCCTTCCCTGCGCCCGCTGATGCGCACCCTGCGCGACCTCGCTGAAAATGAGGTGGCGGAGCTGAAGAGTTTTGCCGATACCCTGCGCGGTGTTTGCACCTCCCTGGAACAGCGAGACGTGCTGAATCCCTACATCGTCCCCGCCATGGAAATGCGCGGCACGATCCACGATCTCCTCCAGCGCATGGAAAGCGCCATCCTCCAGCTCCATGGGGTGGAGAAGCTGGTGCACAGCTTTGAGCGGCGGCAGCGGGAAACGGAGTCTGGAGCGGAGACGCTGCGGCTGTTTTACCACGACTTTCATGAAGGCCAGCACATGGACTGTTACGATGTCTTGCGCGGCGGTGGCCTGCTACCACGCCTGCAGCGTGCCCGCAGCCGGGTGCGTGATGCAGCGGATGATCCATTGGTGATCCAACACCTCGCGGATGGCATCGCGAAATACCGCAACATGGAGCCGAACGAAGCCTGGGAACTGGCCAACATCCAAATCCAGCGGCTGGAGCGCCAGCTCGCTGGCCTGCGACTGCGGGCGGAGGCGATTGATGCCCGTGTGGCCTCCTTCAACCGGCTTTCCGTGCAGCGTTACCGTTACCAATCGGAGCTTCGCGGTCGCCGCCCGGACATGATCAAACGCTACTGCGATGCGATCAACGCCGCCCATCGAGGCGCCAAGTTCAATGACCTGAGGGTCGAGCCGGACTTCGCCCTGGCCACCCCAGAGGTGGATTTCTTTTACGGCATCGCTTCCCTCGCTCGCCCACGCCGGTCCCGCTCGCCAGTTGCGCTGGAGCTTGGCCAGACTTTGTCCGCAGAAGATGAAGCCGCTGACTTGGAGCGCCTGCGCCAGCGCCAAAAATTCGCCCTCACCCCGCACCGTGCAGCACGTCTGGTCGCGCGCATGATTCGGGAACACGGCCCCGGCATCGCCACGGACGGATTCACCCTGGAGACGCCGGATGAACTGCTGGACCTCATGGCCGCTGCGGCCTACACCCACGGCATGGATGCCACCAGTGGGGAAGAGCAGCGCTGGCACATCCTCAGCAGCAGCCGCGATCACAGCCTCGAACCTGAAAACATCCCTCGTGACGCCCAGGCTGGCTGGCGCGTCGAACGTTTTGCCTTTGCCCGCCCCACATGAG
>DMMK01000106.1 GCA_003453085.1 Verrucomicrobiales bacterium | reverse complement strand
CTTCACCATCCACACGCCGGATACCAAAGTCGTGGACTACGGGACCCGCTTTGGCGTGAGCGCCGGGGACGATGGCAAGTGTCTCGTGCATGTGATCGAGGGCTTGGTGGAGGTGGAGCGCCAGGGCAAACCAGGCCGCCAGGAACTGCGGGCGGGAGAGCGTGTGGATTACGGAGGTTTTCTCCACAGCGCCACCTACCCGGATGCCAACGACCAGGCGGAACAGCCGGAGCCAGGCCGCTGGCTCCCCGGCCCGATCAATGACCTGGGCGATGGCTGGCAGATTCTCACCACAGCCTATGGCCAGGGCAAGGATACCTGGATCCAGTCCGACCCGAAGTACCACGTCACCGGGCGGGAAGCCTACGTGCGCATCAAGCACAGCACGCACAACACCAATCTGGAAAGGAAGGCCTACCTGGGATTTGACCTCAGCCGTTTTCAGGGGAAGCGCATCGCCGAGGCCGAGCTGACCCTGCATGTGGAGCCCAGCGACCTTGGATTTGCTTCCCTGGTGCCGGACGCCGTTTTCTCCATCTACGGCCTCACCGAGGAAACCCAGGATGCCTGGGATGAAAAAGAGATCCGCTGGGAAAAGGCCCCCGCGCATTCGGAAGCGCAGGAGCACCGGGTGGCTGCGGTGGCCAGCCAAGTGCGGAAGCTTGGGGAACTGCACATCCCCCAGGGCACCACGCGCGGAGCCTTCACGCTGAAGGGGGATGTGCTGGCGGAGTTCCTGCGCACAGACAGCAATGGTCTCGTCACCTTCATCATCATCCGCGATACTGACGAACATGCGCGCAACGGCCTCGTCCATGCCTTTGCCACCAAGGAAAATACCCGCAACGCCCCCCCGATGCTGAAAGTGCGCGTCGAGGAGTGACGGGTGCCAGTGGCCTGACTCCGCCACGCTTCCGGAAATTCTTTTCGCGATTCGCTATAAATCACCCGGCGGAGTTGCCATCAGGGCCACGCACGGCTTAAATTCCGGTATGAACCGCGAAGTCGTCGAAGCCCAAGTGCGTGCCGTCCTGCCCCTGGACGGCAGTTTTGCCGTTTTCCTGGGAAATTCGGACAAGACCTTTGTGATCTATGTGGATGAGTCCGTGGGCACGGCCATCTCCATGTTCATGCGCGGCGTCTCCAAAGACCGCCCTTTAACGCATGATTTGTTAGGCAGTGTCTTGCTGGCCTTTGGAGCCAAAGTGGAGCGCGTCATCATCAACCATGTGGAAGGCAGCGTCTTCCATGCCCGCATGATCCTTTCTGCCTCCAATGAGCTGCATCAGAAAAAGCTCATCGAACTGGATGCCCGCCCCAGCGACAGCATCGCCATGGCCGTGCAGCAGGGTGCCCCGCTGTTTGTGGCGCGCAAGGTGTGGGACAGCGTGGAGGACGTGACCGAGACCCTGGCCCAGATCGAAAAACGCGGCCTGGAAGAAGCCGCCGCTGCCGAAGAAGAGGAAACGTCCGAAGACGAGGAGGAGGAAGAGGATGACCTCGAAGAGATCGACCCCGATGACCTGGATCTGGAGGCCCTCGAAGGCCTGACCCTGGATGAAGAAGAGGATGAGGACGAAGCGGACGAAGGCTACAGCGATGGTTATACCGGCTCCGAGGATGACGACGACGAAGGCGAAGAGTGGAAAAAATCCTGACGGCAGCCTGAGCGTTGCCACTTCGCCATCCAGCCCAAGGCTGAGGCAACCTGCCTCAGCCAAACCCGACGTCTATTTTTCAGCCAGATAACGATGCCGCTGCATGCCCAGTGAGGTAGGGAAAGAGACTGCCACAGCAAAGGTCACGACGGTGCCGAAAAAGATGCGCCAGGGGAACTCCACCACAGGCATCCAGTCTGGACGTGAGATGCCCTGCCCCCAACCTACTGTGGCCGCCAGCCCTTGATCCAAGCCACTGAGGTAAGCCACCACCAGGAACCCGGCCAACATGCCGAGTCCATTGCCCAGGTCATTGCCACGTGTTTTGGTGAAGAGGCCGACCATGAAAACGCCGAGCAGGGAGCCGTAGGTATAACCAAAAACACCGAGAATAATGGGAATGATACGCAGGCTAGGATTGTGCGCTTTGACCCAGGCCGTCGCCAAGGCCACGGCGATAAGCAGGAAAGCAAAAAGTACCGTGCTGAAACGCAGGACACGGACCTGACCCGCATCCGTATCCGGCTCACCAAACCAGCGGAAGTGGAAGTCACGGGCGTAACTGGTAGCGAGCGAATTCAGTGCCGTGCTCAGAGACCCCATGGCCGTAGCCAGAACCCCGGCGACCACCAGGCCACGCAGGCCCTGGGGCATCACATTCAGGATGAAGTAGGGGAAGACCTGGCTGCTATCCACCGCACCAGCCGCATTCTTCGGCAGCAGTTCAGCCGGATTGGCCTGGAAGTAAACATAGAGGAGGATGCCGATGCTCAGCACCATGAAATTCACCGGGATATCACAGACTCCAGAAAGGATGGTGGCCACGCCGCTCTGGCGTTTGTTTTTGGCGGTCAGCATGCGCTGAACCATGTCTTGATCGGTGCCATGAGTGGCCAGAGTGACAAAGGTGCTGCCGATGAACGCTGCCCAAATGGTGTACTCCGTCTCCAGGATGCCTTTCACCCAACCCCATGCGCCTGGATGAGCAGGATCCGGACGGCCCCAGTCAATAACCATGGGTTCCTGGATGGCACCTTCAAGAGCCCCCCAGCCTCCGGTGTGACTGAGCAGATACCAGAGGGCAAAACCCAAGGCTGAAAAGAGCACGCCGATCTGAATCACATCCGTCCAAATCACCGCACGGATGCCACCCAAGGTGGTATAAATCGCCGTCAGCACCGTGATGCCGACCAACGCAGCGGCATAGAGCCAAAACTCCTGCATCGGGGTGGTGTCCGGATTGACAAACAGCTTCCATCCCAGCACCAGAATCACCGTAGGCACCCAAAGACGCGATCCACTGGCCAGCAGCCGGGTGATCAAAAAGATGCCTGAAGCCCAGCGCCGAGTCAGTGGCCCGAAGCGAATGCCCAGAAATTCATAAACGCTCACCACGCCATAACGATAATAGTTTGGAATGAAAACGGCACTCACCACCAGCCGGGCCAGGAGATACCCCGCCATGAGCTGAATGTACGTGTAGTTACGCAGGGCGTACCCTTCCCCAGGAGCCCCAAAAAACGTCCCGGCGCTGATCTCCGCTGCCAGGATGGAAGCGAGCACCGCCCACCACGCGATCTGCCGGTCTCCGAGGGTGAACCCCTCCAGGCTGCCACTCTTGCTGCGCTGGGACAGGCCGATGCCAATGATGATCCCAAAGTAGGCGAGGATGACGAGCGCGTCGATAAGATAGGGCATGCCTGCAATCTCGCAGGAGATGCCCCAGCTCGCCAAGAAATTTATGCAGACTTAACCCAGACGCCCTTTGCGCAGGATGTGCACGCCCAGGAGGCCAAAGGCGATCACCGCCGGCACGGCCAGGAAGTGCAGCCAGATGACCAGCGGACCGGCCTCATTCAGGCCGCCAAAGCCCGAGAGGGCCCAGACGGTGAACAGCCAGGCGATCACCCCACCGATGGCGGTTAGCAGGCTGGCGAGCAGGAAGAACAAGCTGCCTTCATCCATCTCAATGAGCTTGCGCGTGATGGAACGCGGCTTCTCCGTCTTTTGCAGGAACATCGCTGCCGACAGCATGTAGATCTGCGTGCCCAGCAGGGCCGTCAGCATCAGCAGCACCTGGCTGTGAATATTGAAGATGTTCAGGCCCGCTAGGTTGATGGGACCAGTGCAGGCGGCAATCGCCTGTAGCACGGAGGCCAGGATGATGAGTGTCAGGCCCTTCAGTTCAAACAGACGCGGTCGCTCGGACAGGATGAAAAGCAGGTGGCGCATGCCATCCCGCCAGGTGCGCAGGTGTGGCACGCGGTCCACCGGGGCCGGGCGCAGGCCGGAGACGATTTCCACTGTGCTGGCCTTGTGCTTGAGGGCCTTGATC
>DMMK01000734.1 GCA_003453085.1 Verrucomicrobiales bacterium | reverse complement strand
GTCTCCTTCATGTCACGCACGAGGCTCTGGTTCTCGCTACGCTGGATCTCGCGGCCCTCGTCGGCATCAATGTAAGAAGCGACGGTGGTCTGAAACTGGATTTCGTGGTCCTGAATACGGGTTTTCAGGTCGGAGTTGTCGAGTTCGACCAAGACTTTCCCTTCCTTCACATCCTCTTCCGTCACCAGATAGCCTTCCGGAATCAGGCTGAGGATTTTGGTCGGCGTTTCGATTTCCGACTTCAGTTCAAAGTTCTGCAGGGCACGGATTTCCCCGCCCTGGAGCACGTTGATCTGTAGCCGTCCCTTTTGGACGGAGAAAGTCGGCACATCTTCGGCCTGCCGGTCTGAGCCGGACATGAGGAAACTCACCGCGGCAATCCCTGCCACAGCGACTCCTCCATAGATCCAGATTTTAGACTTCGCCTTCTTCATGACTCTCCCTTCGGTTTCTCGTTATTCAATACGTCCACCCACGACCCGTCTTTCTGAATGTACAGCACTCCCATGTCGCTCCAGAGCTGGAGACGGGCGATGACGTGGTCAATCAGGGTGGAAACAACAAGGTCGCGTGCGGTGATGAGGCGGTCCTGGGACTCCACGATGTCACGGGCGGTGCCCTGCCCTTCCTCCATGAGTGCGGTTTCGATTTCGAGACGCTTTTGCGCCAGTTCTAGGCCCCTTTGAGCCAGATCATACTGCTTGCGGGCCACGGCGAGGCCGCGCCAATCGCTGCGAATGGTGTTGCGGAGTTGCTCCTCCGCGAGGTCGAGCTGACGCTGGGCAAGCTGCTCATCCAGCTGGCTGGCGCGGAGCAGGTTACGCTCAGGTTTCGTGTTCAGGTTCAGGTCCACATCCACGCCGCTGGCGAAACGGCGGACCTTGGGATTCAACTCAAGTCCTTCGTTGTTGCTAGGGGTGCCCACCTGGTAACCCACCAGGGCGTTCAGGGTCGGCAGGGTCTGCTGATGGGCTATCTTCACCCGGCGATGCGTATCGGCCAGGCGGTCGCGCTGATTGTAGAGGTCCAGTCGGGTGATGAGGGCGGTGTCCAAGACCGTGTCCAGGTCATCCCGGGGCTCTACCACCTCCAGCCGCTTCAGTTCATCATTGCTCAGAATGATGCGCTCCGTCACCGGCAGGCCCAGGGCCACCTTGAGGTCATCGAGCTGCTCCTCGTAATTGCGGACGGCGGTGATCCAGTTGCGCTCATAGGTGAGCTGGCCCTGCTGGATCTGTTTCAGACTGGACTGGGTGCGCAGGTTGGCCGCAGCGAGAGCACCTTCACGCTCGATGGAGGTCGCCGCCGCACGGTTCGCCACGTAGCGGTTGCGGGCGGCTTCGCGGGCCTGCAGCGTGCGCAGATACTGGGTGGTGATACTGACGGTGAATTCCTTGCGGTATTGGGTGAAATCGCGGATGGCGTAGAGCACGTCGCGCTCATCCTGGCGGAGCGGCTCCGAAGCAGCCAACACCCCGGCCCCGCGCAGCAAAGGCTGGGACAGGGTCACCGTTGCACGGGAATCACTGAGATTGCGCACGCCACCGGTGAAAAAGCGGGTGAAGTCGGTCGTCAGGTCCAGCGCCAGCCGGGCCCCGGTCCTCATGAGGTAGTCCACGCCCACTCCGCCATTGGCCGTGAGGGTTTTACTCCGGACGATGTTGTTCACCCCGGTTTTCACCTGGGACTCCGTGTAGGTGCCGCTGCCGTCCGCACCCAGGATCGGGCTGTAGAGCTGCCGGGTCCCGGTGAGAGTCAGCGCCGAAAGATAAACGATTTCCTTCCGGTTGAGGTAGGTGCGGTTGCGATGCACGGCAAAGTCCAGCGCATCCGCCAAGCTGATGACCCGTGCGCCTTTTTCGATGTAGGCACGGTCACCGAGGAAATCGGACGTTTCGGAGTTTTTGATGAGCACCGCCAGGTTGGCTGGCTGCGGTGGGGTCACGCTCAGCAGGGTGTCATCTTCAGCTCCTGGGACGATTTGGGATTTTTGCCCGATAATGCCGAACACTTCCCGGTCCGCCCATTTTTTAAAGAAGCCCTGCGAACAGCCTGACATCAGACACACGCTCAGCGCGGCAACGGAATGCAGCGAACGGTACAGGCGGCTGGAAGGCATGGATGACAGCATAACAAGAAAGCGATCTGCTCAATAAAGGGTTGGGCGAGCAGACTGACAGGGTTGGGGGGTGAATATTACGCCCCTCAAAGCCCGTCTCTATCAAGGCAGGTTAAATAATCCACGTTCGCACAATGTCATCCGCCCCCTGCCGATTCTTCATCTGGCCCGCAGCCAAACCCGTATTCAGTGCCGAATACCATTCATTGCAGAGATTTGCCGCATCCAGAACGGCTGGCCGGTGTTTCAAATAGCCGTTGCCACACCTGCCTCACCCCTACACTTTCCATCATGGAGGAACCGCTCCCAAAAGAAATCACCGAAGAAATGATCAAGGAAGTGTCCGGCTCCCCGCCGACACGCAAGACCTTGATCGAGCGACTGGACAACTGGAGCGACTGGTCGAGCTGGGATGAGTTCTACCGGACCTACTCCGGTTTCGTCTTTCACGTGGCGCGTAAATCCGGGCTGAGTGATGACGAGGCCAGCGACGTAGTGCAGGAGACCTTCATCGGCGTGGCCAAGAACCTGCAGAAGAAAAAATTCGACACCAGCCTAGGTTCCTTCAAATCCTTCCTGCTCAACCAGGCCCGCTGGCGTATCCTAGACCAGTTTCGCCGCCGTAAAAAACAGCAGAGCCGCGAGGCGAACCTGTATGCGGATGAAACGGATGACCGCCGCACCGCCCCGATCGACCGCTGCGCCGACCCCAATGGCATGGCCCTGGAAAAGCTCTGGGACAAGGAATGGCAAGACAAGATCATGGACATCGCCCTCCGCCGGGTGAAGGCCCTGGTCTCCCCGCGCCAGTACCAGATTTTTTCATGTTACGTGCTCAAAGGCTGGGACCCGGAGCGGGTCAAAAAGGAACTGGGGGTCAATGCCGCCCAGGTCTATCTGGCGAAGCATCGCGTGGGTCGCATTCTGAAGCGCGAGGCGGCGAAGCTGGCGGCTGAAGAAGAGGAGACATAGAATCGGCGACTGATCAGCACCTGATCTTGCCCACCCTCACATCCTAGTCACGACACACGACCCTGCTGCGGATGGCCAAGTTCAGCAGGCGGTGGTCGTCATGTCTGCCAGCAGGCGGCGGTCTTCAAGACTGGGGCCGACCACGGCGGAGCAGGAAGCTGGTGAGACCGCAGAGGACCAGGAGCAGCGGACCGGGCTCGGGCACGGCAATGAGGTTCGAGTCCAGGGTCACCGCCCCCGTCAGGGCGATTACACGTCCGTCCACCGTGGCTCCCGTGGTCAGCGTATCGCTGACAAAGGCGAGGATGTTCCCCTCAAAGTCGGTCCCGGTGCCTAGCGTCGCGGAACTGCCGACTTGGAAGTACACGTTGTCAGAGGTGGCCCCATTGATCGTATCGATGATGGACAAAGATGCCGTGGTCAGGGTACTGCCGATCTGGAAGACAAACAGCGGATTGTCCAAGCCCTGGCCGTCCAGGGTCAGGGTGCCAGTGAGCTGGGCGGAAGAATCAAACTGATAGACGCCGGGAGTCAGTGTCAGGCCGCCCAGGTCCTGGCCGGTCAAAATCTGCGTCTCCGGCATGAGCGCCAGGATGTTGTAGGCGTTCAGGGCATCCGCCTGCGCCTGGATGGCCAGGGCATCATTCAGATGGATTGTGCCAGAAAAGGTCCCAGGCGGGAAGCCGGAGATCGCCGTGCCTGGACTCACACCCAGATCGCCCGAAAGACTGGTGGGACCTGTGTTGGTCACCGTGGTGGCTGCCAGCACGGAGAAGCTCTCGGCCGCGCCGAGGGAAACAGACCCCGCATGCAGTTGCGGCCCGGCAGCGAGCAGAAGGCAGGCCGCGGTCATTAGGGAGATCTTCAAACAGGGGAGCGAATTCATTTTGATATTTCTTTTTGTTAGGCAGGAGCATGGACGTACTGCGGCGGAAGAGAATGAGCTTTTGAGAGACGAACCCGAGGGCAGCATGACCCAGAGGAACCGATGGAGGAGCATCCTGCAGCACAGTGCCGCATCAGAAGACCTCCGTGAGTGACGGGAGAAAGAGAGGCCGTTGGCCGCGTGTCTTCTTAGGATTCCAAACGAGTCATTATTTGACTCGTTATGAATTTTACAATAAAACCAGCATTTTACCAGCTTATTTTTCTCCGCACACCTGCACCCATTCCCACTGATAGGTCTTTTGCCAACGTTTACCCTGGGTGGAAATGAGATTGCCCGAGTATTTTACAGGCTAAAAAATCCCTTTTTAATTGCTGGCTTTCTGGCCCTGGCTACCCCGCATGGATTCGAACCATGAACGAGAGATCCAAAATCTCCTGTGTTACCATTACACCACGGGGTAATGCGGTGAGGGCCGACAGAATAGACCTCCCTCAGGCGCTGCGCAACAGGCACCGTGAGATTTTTCATGTCTTTTCCAGCAGCGCGCTAGCGATCAACCGTCTTTGCCGGACAGGTCGGACTTGTGGGCGCGGGTTTCGGCCACGATCACGCCGCTGAGGGCGATGAGGGAAATCAGGTTGGGAATGGCCATGAGGCCGTTGAAGGCATCCGACAAATCCCACACAACACCGAGCGGCAGCACGGACCCGGCCAAAACGGCCGCCACCCAGAGAAGGCGGTAGGGCTTGACCGCCCGGCTCCCAAAGAGGTACTCGGCGGCCTTTTCCCCGTAGTAACTCCAGCCCAGAATGGTGGAGAAAACGAAGAGTACGAGGCCAAAGAACAGGATGGGGGGGCCATAGACATGCAGGTCGGCAAAGGCCGCCTGGGTCAGTTGCACCTTGCCCAGCCCTTCCTTCCAGTGGCCGCTGCTGACGATGACCAGACCGGTCATGGCGCAGACGACCACGGTGTCCCAAAACGTGCCGGTGGAAGAAACCAGGGCTTGGCGCACCGGATTCCTGGTCTGGGCAGCCGCAGCCACGATGGGGGCGCTGCCCAGGCCGGATTCATTGGAAAAC
>DMMK01000735.1 GCA_003453085.1 Verrucomicrobiales bacterium | reverse complement strand
GGCCAAGGAAGCCCCGGCCAAGGCGGAATGGGTGCTGTTTGACGGCACCTCCCTCAAGGATTGGGAGGTCGTGGACATGGGCGGCAGCGGCGAGGTGACCGTGGAAGGCGGCCAGATGATCATCAACCAGGGGGAGAGCCTCAGCGGTGTGGTGTACAAAAAGATCGAGGAACTGCCCCTTAGCCATTATGAAATCACCCTCCAGGCCAAGCGTCTGCAGGGCGTGGACTTCTTCTGCGGGCTCACCTTTCCCATCGGTGATGTAAAAAAGTGCGCCACGCTTGTTTGCGGCGGCTGGGGCGGCAGCGTGACCGGCATCAGCAGCATTGACGGACTGGATGCCGCCAACAATGCTACGGGCACCTATCAGCGTTATGAAGATGACAAATGGTACACCATCCGCCTGCGTGTAACTCCGGACAATCTCAGCGCCTGGGTGGATGACAAGCAGGTGGTGGATCAGGACATCAAAGGCCGCAAAGTCGCCCTGCGCGAAGGGCCCATTGATGCCTATGCACCGCTGTCACTGACGACCTTCAACACCATGGCTGCCATCAAAAGCGTGCGTTTCAAGGTGCTCACTCCGGCCAAGTAGCTCTTGGCACGCCGCTTCCGCAGAAGTTCACACCATCTCATTGCGGTAGGCCGCCGGGGATGTGTTCCTGTATTGCCGCATCATCCGGCTCAAATAGTGGCGGTTGATCAGACCACACTGTTCGGCAATTTCGTCAATGCTGGTATCGCCGTGTCTCAGAAGGCGGCAGGCTTCATCCAGCCGGTAATCCAGCAGAACGCGCATGGGGGCCTGTTGAAGTTCCTGCTGAAAGAGATGGTTCAGATTTCGCACACTCAGTCCCGCGTATTTGGCGATCTGTTCCGCCGTCAGCTTCAGGCTCAGGTGGGTGTTCATGAATTCCATCGCCGTCAGCACCCGAGCATCCAGCCGCTGCTGCTCCCAGACGCTGTCGGGTAGGCATTGCACGGCCTCCGCCACCCACAGAATGGAGTGCCAGGGAAAGCGGCCTTTTTCACTTTCTGGGCGGGCCAGTTTCTGCATCAGTCGGCGCATCTCGGCAGTGATGGGAAACTGGTAGATGCCAGGGGCTGCGCGATCTGCCAGCGGCCCCAGGTTGAAGTGCGCGTACCATTTGGCGAAGGGCTGGTATGTGCTTGTGCTGAAGGTGGTGTGGGGCGGGATAAGGTAAACATTGCCCGGAGCGAGGGCTGTTTCTTTCCCATCAATTTCGACGATGCCGCCCGCGATGAGTGGCCAATACAGCCGCCAGTAGGGATCGTGAAACCGCCGCAGTTCCCACTGCTCCAGCTCGATCTTCCGGGTGGTCAGGATGTCCACCGTGACACCGGGCAGGGCTACGGCGCGGTTTCCCACCACACGGTGTGCGGTGCCTGAGGGGACGAGGCTGAGAACGGGTTTTTCCACGGTGGATTGCGAAATTCGACACAAGTCTAGCCAATGGTGGCATGGATGACAAGGGCCGGATGGTTAGCATGTGCGTCCTTAATTCCAACCTAACCACGACTATGGCCGACATCAGCACCAGCGCAGCAGACAAGAAAGAGAAGGAATACTTCGCCAACATCCCTCAGGAGGCCCCGGGCTTCTTCCTCAAGGGCTCTCACCAGTATGACTGGGGTCTCAAGAACCGCCTCAGCCAGGTCTTCAATCCCAAGGACGGCCGCACCGTCATGCTCGCTTTTGACCACGGTTATTTCCAGGGCCCGACCACCGGCCTGGAGCGTGTGGACCAGACCATTCTCCCCCTGGAACCCTACGCTGACTGCTTGATGCTCACCCGCGGTATCCAGCGCAGTGTCATCCCAGCCTCCACTCGCAAAGCCATCGCCCTGCGCGCCTCCGGCGGCACCTCCATGGTCAGCCCCTTTGAAGAGTGGGAAGGCGAACTGGACGGCAAGAAGATCAAGTTTGGCCGCCCCGGCTTTGAGCCTCTTTCCAATGAGAGTACCGCGCTGAACATCGAGGAGGCCATCCGCCTCAACGCCAGCATCCTGGCCGTGCAGGTCTTCATCGGCAGCGCCTATGAGCGCCAGTCCCTGAAAAACCTGACCGACCTGGTGGATGCAGCGAGCCGTTACGGCATCGCCGTGATGGGGGTGACAGCCGTGGGCCGCGCAATGGCACGCAACGCACAGTATTTCCGTCTGGCCACGCGCATCATGGCGGAGCTGGGAGCCAACGTGGTGAAGTGCTACTACACGGAAGAAGACTTTGAAACGGTGACGAGCTGCTGCCCGGTGCCGATCGTGATTGCCGGTGGGAAGAAGCTGCCGGAGCTGGAAGCGCTGAGCATGTGCTACAACGCGATCCAGCAGGGAGCCAACGGGGTGGACATGGGCCGGAACATCTTCCAGAGCGATGCGCCGATCAGCATGATGCAGGCGGTGCGCGGGGTGGTGCATGAAGGGCTGACGCCTGAACAGGGCTACCAGATGTACAACGACCTCAAGGCCAAGGGTACCAAGTAAGATCATCCTCATGGAACTGAAACCCAATCAAGTCCGGCTCATGATGCTGCAGGTGGCGGATGCCATCATTGTGGCCGAGCCGATGCTGTCCCAGGCAGATCGCGATCTCGGTGATGGTGATCATGGCCTTGGCATGAAGCGCGGCATGGAAGCGGTGAAAGCCCAGCTTGAACCCATGGAACCTGCCAGCGTGGAGCAAGTCTTTGTCGCTACAGGCACAGCCATGATGACCAGCATGGGCGGTGCCTCCGGCGCCCTCTTTGGCACGGTTTATCGTGCCGGTGGCAAGGCTGTCGCAGGCCGCGAGGTTTTGGATGCTGAAGGTCTGGCCCTATTTCTTCAGGCTGCGCTGGAAGGCGTGATGAAGCGTGGCGGTGCCAAGCCGGGTGACAAGACCATGATTGATGCCCTCGCTCCTGCGGCTGAAAAAGCCAAGGAAGTCAGTGGCCAGCCTCTGGTGGAAGCCCTGGTGGCCGTGGCCGCCGCAGCAGAAGCCGGCACAGATGCCAGCAAGGCCATGATCGCCCAGTTTGGCCGTGCCAAGACGCTAGGCGAAGCCTGCATCGGGTTTCCCGACGCGGGTGCTCTCTCTGTGACCATCATGCTGCAGACGATGCTGGCTTTTGTGAAAGCTGACTAACCGAAAGTGTTTCCAGGTTAAATCTGGATCTCATCAAACGTGGAGCTGGGAAACCGGCTCCACGTTTTTTATGGGCGCTATTAAACGACTCTCAGGGGAGCGTCACCTGCAGCCGCATGAACTTCCGTTTGGGAAACAGGGCGCGTGGTACGGAGGCCGTGGCGCTGGGGCCGGGAAGCCCCTGGTCCACACCGTTTAGAGTCCAGATCACCAAGTCGGGGCTTTGCTCGGCAGCATAGACGAGATCGGTGCGAAGCCGCACGTAATCCAGCGCCAGCCGGTCTGATGTGAGACGGGCTTTGGGCAGCTGCATGACGGATGATTCTTGCGGGTCCAGTCCCAAGGCATATTCGAGAAGCAGGGGAATACCGTCTTTATCGGAATCCCAGTCGTCGGGCACTTCATCAGGGAATCCCTCCGCTGCCTTCCAGGCTGCATACTGGCCGTATTCATACGCCCCGATGTCGGGTGCCGCGCCCAATGGCCGGGATGTGCCCAGGATGTCCGTGGGGACATTGGGAAGAACGGTGCCCCCATCAATCAAGGACGATCCCGCCTTGAGCCGATAATCATGGCTGGCCGGATCCACCACCACATTGCTGAGCATGATGTTAGGCCGCGAGTTGGGCTCATGCCCGGAGGTACGCCAGGTCTCCATGGAAATGCGGGTGGCCTCTCCGTCTGTGGAGACAAACTGGCCGCCGCCAAAAGCATTGCAATCGCTGTCTGTCCAGGCGGCATCGGTGGGCGTGTTCCATGAGTAGGGGCCTTTAGCCGTGGTGGCGTTGTAGAGCAGATTGTTACGCACCAGGATGGGGCCGATGGCATCGGTGATGCGCAGATTGTAGCGTGCTGCGGCGGGGACAATGATGGTGTTATTGAGCACCTGCATGCCTTTGGGGCCTTCGGCACCGCCACCTTTGAACAGGGCGATGCCTGTGGCCTGGTTGTTGTAAAATAGGTTATTCCGGATGATGCCGTCTTGCAGACCGTCGAGGTTCATCCCGGCACCGCCAATGCTGCCGTTGTTGTAAATGATGTTATTCTCAAACAGTGCGCCGCTGATGATCCCGTCACCGCCTTGAATGACATCGCCATTCGAACGCAGGCCGGAAGCGACGTTGTCATGCAGACGGTTACCCCGGACGATGGGTCGGTCGCCGCTGTTGGCCACATAGATGCCATGCTCGCGTCGGCTGCCGTAGCAGTCATTGGCTTCGATGACGACATCATTGGTGTGGCTGGTGACGATGCCCCAGTTCTCATGGTTGCCAAAAACGCCGTTTTTGACCGTGACATGGGAACCATAAACAATGCGCAGGCCAGCCCGGGTTGAATTGAAGGTGCGCAGACCGTCCAAAGTCAAACGGACGCATTCCCAGATCTGGATGTTGTAGGGGTTGTTGATGCCCCGGTCCGTGGTGGGAGTGATGACGGCATTTCGATCGGGGGCGATGATGGTGGTGTCTAGGTTGGCGGCACCTTTGCCGATAATATCGAATCCTTTGTAGCTGCCGTCGGCGACGATCACCGTGTCGCCGGCGGCGAGGACAGTCACCGCTTTGCGGATCTCTCGAAAGGGCGACTCGGTGGTTCCTGCATTCGTGTCATTGCCTGTGGGGCTGACATGATAGACAGCCCCCTGTGCCAGCGCCCATCCGAAGAGGAGGGGAATGACGCAAATGGCCAGATGGCGGCCAATGGAGGGGGACGGCAGTGTCATTAGCAGGGGGCAAAAGGGAACCGCAGCATGGCCACGGAATGCCAATGCCACCGTCACCAAACGGTTTGACTGCGAAAGCCTCCACAAAGTTCAAGCCAACCTGCCGATTTCCTGTTGCCCAGGGATTTGATGGCGGGATGACTTGAATGAATGGGCGTCAATGGCCTGCGAAGTGAAGCAGTTCCAGAATGTCGCCCCTCAAACGGAGAAATTCGGGACTGCTGCGGTCACGAGGCCTCGGAATATTGACCGGGAGTGTTTTTTCAATACGGCCGGGGCTGGGGCTCATGAGGACAATGGAATCGCTCATGTAAATGGCCTCATCAATGTCATGCGTGACGAGCAGCATGGTGGTGCCACGGGACTGCCAGAGACGGAGCACCTCATCCTGCATCTTCATGCGTGTAAACGCATCCAGCGCACCGAGGGGTTCGTCGAGTAGGAGAACCTTGGGATGATTGATGAGGGCACGGGCGAGAGCCACGCGCTGAGCCATGCCACCGGAGAGGTGGTGGGGGTAGCTGTCAGCGAATTTTTCCAAGCCGACCAGCCGGATGAATTCATCTACCTCATGCTGATGTTTGGCGAGTACACCGCGGGCGACGAGGCCGACCTGGACGTTGCCACGAACAGTGAGCCAGGGAAAAAGATTCGGATCCTGGAAGACCAGACCGCGTTCTGCAGAGGGACCGGAGACGGATTGATCACCGACATGGATTTCCCCCAAAGAAGGAGAGGTGAGACCGGCGATAAGACGGAGCAGGGTGGATTTCCCACAGCCGCTGGGGCCTACAAATGAGACAAAGGAGCCGGGCTCGACATTAAGGTTCACGGCCTGAATGGCGGTGAATGTGACGTTTTCGGGAGACAAAAAGGTCTGGGCAACATTGCGAACGCTGACGGAGGAGCCTTCGTTGGTTTTGGCGGCGACTGGGGCAGGGGCTGGTGTTACCATTTGATCGTTCCTTTCTGCCAGACGAGAATGTGGTCACGGACCTTGAAGAGAAGGGTCATGAGGCTGGAGAAGAATAGGGACATGATGGCCAGGACTGCGTAAACCTTGCCGTATTCTGCCCACTCTTTGGCCCAGCCGAGGTAATAGCCAAGGCCGGATTTGACGCCGACGTTTTCCGCCACCACCAGGGTGAGAAAGGCTGCACCGAGCCCCATGAAGAGACCGATAAAGATGTTGGGCATGGCTGCCGGAATGGCGATTCGGAAGATGAGGAAGCTGGGTTTTGCCCCCAGGGTGCGAGCGACATCCAGATAGGAAGCACGGGTGTTGGAGATCCCAGACGCGGTGAGCATGGTCACGGGGAACCACACAGCGAGGGCGATGA
The DNA here is from genome assembly GCA_003453085.1 of Verrucomicrobiales bacterium. Taxonomy (GTDB): domain Bacteria; phylum Verrucomicrobiota; class Verrucomicrobiia; order Verrucomicrobiales; family Verrucomicrobiaceae; genus Prosthecobacter. The sequence continues at coordinate 407 of DMMK01000735.1, read as the reverse complement.
GGCTGGAGGCGGAAAGGAATGCTGAAGGAGAGACAATGAGCACCAGGGGAATCCATGCCGTGGCGGGAATGGGGCCGACCACCTTCAAGATGGGCATGCCCCAGTAGCGCGCAAAGCCGAACCAGCCGATGCAAACCCCGGAGATGAGACCTGCAGTGATGCCGAACAGATAACCGCTGACCAAAAGGAGAAGCGAGTGCCAGGTGCTGTCCCAGATCATCGCGCGATCATCCACAAGGCTGAACAGAACCTTGGCCGGGCTGGGGAAGTAGGGCAGGGGAAGCAGGCGGATGCCAGAAGTAACCACCTCCCAGAGTGTAAGAAGAATGAAGGCTGCGGCAAAGATGGGGCCGGAACCGTCCATCCAACTCCGGAGACCGGACCAGACTTTCTGCAGGCCTGCAAGG
>DMMK01000729.1 GCA_003453085.1 Verrucomicrobiales bacterium | reverse complement strand
GCGCTCCACGTTTTCCACCACCACGATGGCGTCATCCACCACGAGACCGACGGAAAGCACGATGGCGAGAATGGTGAGCAAGTTCAGGCTGAACCCGCAGGCCAGCATGATGGCGGCCGCGCCCACCAGGGAGATGGGCATGGCGATGAGCGGCACCAGGGCGGTGCGGAGAGAACCCATGAAAAGGAAGACCGCCAAGCCGACGATGAGCACCGTCTCGATCAGGGTCTTGGTGATCTCCTTCAATGCGGAGCGCATGAACATGGTGCCGTCCCACACGAGCTGCATGTCAATGTCCTTGGGCAGGGTGGGGCGGATGCGCTCCATCTCGATCTCCAGTTGCTTGGCGACATCAATTTCATTGGAGCCGACCAGCGGCCACACTCCTAGATAGACACCTTCCTTGTGGTCGTGCTTGGCGATGAGGTCCGGATCTTCAGCCCCCAGTTCCACCCGGGCGACATCGCTCAGGCGGACGATGGCACCTTCACGTTCCGCCACGATGAGATTGGCGAACTCCTCCTGCGAGCGCAGGTCGGTATTGGCCAGCAGGTTGATTTCCACCAGGTTCCCCTTCGTGCGCCCCACGGCGGCCAGGTAGTTGTTCCGCCTGAGGGCGGCCTGTATATCCCCCGGGGAGAGGTTCAGCGCGGCGAGGCGGTCGGGATCAATCCACACGCGCATGGCGATCTGGCGACCGCCTTCAAAGGTCACGCGCTGGACGCCAGACACGGTGGCGAGCTGCGGCTGAAGGGTGCGCATGAGCCAGTCCGTCACCGCAGGCACACTCCTTTCCGAGGAGGTGAAGCTGAGGTAAAAGGTGGCATATGGCCGGTCGGCACGCTGCACCTCGATGGCGGGCGGCTCGGCCTCGGGCGGCAGTTCGCTGCGCACCTGCTGAAGCCGCGCACTCACTTCCGCTAGGGCGGAGGTGATGTCGTGGTTCAGCTTCAGCCGCACGGTGACGGTGCTGACGCCGGCGCGGCTGGTGGATTCCACATGGTCCACACCGCCGATCTGGGAAACCACACGCTCAATGGGCGTGGTGAGGAAACCGCGGATGGTCTCGGCACTCGCTCCGTAATAAACGGTGGTGATGATGACCGAGGAGCTCTCGATCTTTGGAAACTGCTGGATGGGCAGCGAGCTGAGGGACCGCCAGCCGATGAGTACGATGGCCAGGTTGACCACCACGGCGAGGACCGGGTGCTTGATGAAGATATCGGTGAACGAGCGCATGGGGGGAGGCGTTCAGGAGAGGGATGTTGAGGGAGATCGGCAACGTTCACTTCAGGCTGGTTCCAGCCGCAGCGGAGGAGGTCTCGTTTGGGGCGGCGGCGACGAGGACGGCCTCGCGCAGCTTGAAGGAGCCGGAGGCCGCGACCTGCTCGCCAGCTTTGAGGCCGCTGCGGAGGAGGACGTCATCTCCCTGCACGGTCAGCGTTTGCACCAGACGGAGGTGCGCTCGTGGGTTGCCATCTTTGTCATTCTTGACCACATAGACATGGTCGCCTTCAGGCCCGCGACGGAGGGCGCTGATGCTGACGGCCACCACCTGGCTGGCCTCGCCCACCGGCACACGCACGCGTACGGAGGCACCTGGGGCGGGGGCTTTGCGGGCGTCTTCGATGCGGGCACGCACCCAGGCATTGCGGGTCTTGGGATCAATGCGGGAGTCTAGGGCGACGATTTTTGCCTTCACCACCGTGTTTTCACCGGTGGTCAGGACATCCACGGTGTGGCCTTCGCGCAGGCTGGCGGCCACGTTTTGGGTGACGCTGAAATCCACATGCACGCCTTCATCCACCCCTTGCAGCGTGGTCAGTTCCGTGCCCTCTACCAGATACTGGCCGGGATGCAGGTCGGCGAGACCGACACGTGCCTTGAAGGGGGCGCGGAGGGTCTTGCGGGCCATCACCGCCTGGGTGCGGGCGATCTGGGCCAGGGCGACGTCCCGCTCGGCGCGGGCGCGGTCCACATCCATCTCGGTGGCCGCCCGGTCGCGGGTGAGGCGCTGCATGCGGTTGAGGGTGGCTTCCGCCAGTACGGACTGGGCTTCCAGGGCCTTCAGTTCCGCCTCCTCCACGGAGACGTCCAGGGCGACAAGAACCGTGCCCTGTTCGACAATCTGGCCGGACTTCAAAGCGGTGTGGGCGACGGTGCCGGCCAGTTCATTGCGCAGGGTGACAGAACGCAGGGCGAGGACGGTGCCGATGGCGGTGGTCACCTGCCGGTGTTCCTGCGGGCGTGAGGTGGTGATGACCACTGTCTCCGCAGGCTCGGGTTGACTGGCGGCGGCATCGGCGGCTTCCTGGAGGGAGGTGCGCTTCCATTCCGCCAGCGCATAGCCGCCTCCGGCAATGGCTGAGATCAGAATCAAGGAGGCACTCCAGCGATAGATGTTCATGGTTTGGGTTTTTTCGGGGGGTTGACTGACGCTAACAAAACTTCTCCCAGGGAGTTCTTGAGAATGGTCTCCAGGGCTTTTCTCATGCGGTCCATCTCGCCCTGGTCCACGGGGCGGAGGCCGAGAATCCAGTAAAGCCAAAGGCCATCAATGGCGGTGGTGACGGCCTCGGCCACGCCGCAGGGCAGGCCGTCATTTTTCACGTATTCATACAGGTCAGCATAGGCCTTGCGCATGGGCTCGATGAGGGCCGGGTTGTAGGCCAGGGCGGCGAAGACGGAGCCGTAGGCGCGGCGGAGCTGTTCGGTCCAGCTTTCAGCATCGCCCAGGCATTTGTTCAGCATGCCGCGCACCATGCGGCCCGGGCCTTCAGGGACACTTTCATAGCCGCTCATGTAGCATTCGCGCCAGCCTTCGGCGGTGCGCAGGACCATGGCCTCGATGAGCTGGTCCTTGTTGGTGAAGTGGTGCAGCAGACCGCCTTTGCTCACGCCGGCCTCGGCAGCCACGGCGTCAAAGGTGAGGCGGGAAACGCCTTGGGTGGAGGCCACCGTCTCAGCCGCGTCTAGAAGCAAATCTCGTGTGGAGGTGGAGCGATTCAGAGTCATAAAAATGAGCATACCGTCCAGACGGTCGGTGTCAAGCCGTCCAGACGGTCTTTTTTGTGGGAGGGTGTGAAACGTCATCTTCCTATGACGACGAATGAGATGTCCGGGATGTGACAGGGGCGGTCACATTTCGAAAAGAATCCGCTCTAAACTCGCCTTACGAGTACAGCGGAATGCCCCAGGCTGCTGGATGAGCTTGCCGGGAAAGCTGTCAAAACAAAACCCCCATCCACGATGCCTCACTGGCTACGTGAATGGGGGCGCATAAGAGCTGGGATATTAAGCCTCCGCCAGCCGCTTCAGCAGCTCTTCCGGCGTCTGGTTGTTCAGGTTCTTCTTCACCCGCAGCACCAGCTTGTCGCGCATCAGCGGCGGCACCTGGTCCACGATGGCTCCGTGAATTTCGGGGGCGGCCACCAGTCCCCAGGTATTGATATCGTGCTCGTCGATCAGTTCGCCGATGCGCTGGCCGATCTTGCGGATCGAGCGCAGTTCCAGCTCTGCTTCCAAAGGCAGTCGCTCGGCGGAGGAGTTGCCCTGGCCCATGGATTCCATGGCGGAAAAACCACCCGCTTTGTCCGTCACTTGGTCGCTCAGCTTTTCCAGCGACTCGGGAATGTCCATCGCATCCAGGGCGGTGAGTCGCCCCTGCGCATAGCCACGGTAGGCGATGAAGTGTCCGCGATCGGTAACGATGAGTAGTTCAGGCAGGGTTTTCATGGTGGAAGGGGGTTGTTACTCAAATCTTCGCTTCCGCCTCCCCATCTGGCCCCCATGAACTCTCCGCATGCTGTGCCTGCTCACTCCACCTTCAGCCGGAAGAACACACTGCCCGGCAGCGCACCCCCCTCCGCATTCGTGGCGATGCCCTGCATCACCTGCGGATCTTCTTCAGGCGCAGACCCCGTGGTGATCTCGATGTTCAGCCTCAGGCCACCATGGCTCTCGCCGCTGCGCAGCCAGTGGATCAGATCCGGCGACCACTCCACCACCGCCGTCACATCTTCCCGGTTTAAGGCCCGGTTAAACCAAAACGTGGCGCTCTCACGGGTCGCCGTGATGGCGGTCCCTCCCGTGCTCTGGCCATCCTCCGGCAGCGTGCCCATGAAGTATTCCAAAAGGTTCAGCACCCCATCACCGTCCGCATCGTCATAAGGGCCGCGCTTCGCCGGGTTACCGATGTTGGCAAACGACCAGTTCTGCGCTGGCCTGTCGGCAATGCTCGCACTGGCGCTGTCTGCTGCATCCACCGTGTAACTCGCCTCCGCCACTACGGTGATCTGGATCGTCTCCATTCCCTCGGCAAGGTTGTCCGCCAGAACTGCCAGCGGCAGATTCACCGAAGACTGCCCCGCCGGAATCACCACGCTGGTTTGGAATCCCGTGTAGTCCGTCCCCGCCGTCGCGCTGCCCGTGGCCGCGAGCGAAACTGTCAACGCCTGGGCGGTGCTGCCACTGCGTGAAATCGTGAAGCCCAGGGCTTGATCCACTCCCGCCTCACCTGCCGTGGCATCTGAGGCCGTGATGGTGACAACGTTGGCCGCACTCGCCGTGGCTAAGGGAATGACAAGGATGCGCACATCGATCGCCTGATGCGTGCCGCTGACCTGCGGCAGATCCTGCGAGAACACTCGGAATGAGTTTCCATTCGTGGACCACGCCACTAGGTTGTCTTCCGCCGCTGCATTGCGGGAAGAATCCGCCGTGATGAAAAGCGCCGCCGTGGCTGGATTGATCACCGTGCCATCGCCGAAAAGCAGGTCCAGCCCCTCGGCTCCTGGTGTGGTCGTCATGCCCAGTTCACCCAGCTCCGCATTCATCTTGGTCACGGCCCCCGTGCTGCTGATGGCCGCTGCCAAAACACCCGTCGTATTCGCAGGAATGTACACAAAGCTGAACGTGCCGTTTTGCCCCGAGGCATCATTGTCCCTCACATCCACCACCCAGCGGCCATCCGCGATGCGGACCGAACAAACATTGTCTCCCAAAGAGCCGCCATTGCCGTTGGTCACGGCCAGCAAATTCCCCGCTGTGGACAGTCCGTCAATCGAGTAGGTCCCGGGTTCTGAAAGCGCTGCCACGGTGACACCCGCAGGCAAGTTTCCGCTCAGCACCGCCGCATTGCTGTCCACACTGGCCCCCGTCCATCCGGCTGCATAAGGGAGGTAGGCCACGCTGATGCCGGAGGTCTCCTCCGTCGTGGCTGGGTTCGCGCTGGAGGCATTGCCATTGGCATTGTCCAGCACGCTGACATTCGCATTGCCATCGGCCCCGGCAAAGGGAAGCGCCAGATTGTCCAGCGCAGGCACCCCCGCAGCGATGCTGGCCGGGCTGTTCCAGTTTGTCGCCAGGGTGATGCCACCATTGAACGGCACCGCCGCCCCTGCGATCTTCAGAGAAAGGTCGCCCACATTGTTCCCTGGCAGATTGAAATCCAAGGGTGGGGGACTGGTACCCACCACCGTCCAGGCCGGCGGGCCAAATAGGCCCACCGAACGCTGCGTGGAGTCAACAGGTGCGGGTGCTTCCACAAAGACGGATACCAGCACGGAGGCCGAGGTCACCACCTGGCCCAGGCTGTCGGTGGCCTTGGCTGTGAAGGTGTAGCTGCCTGCGGCCAGATTCGTCAGACTCAGGCTGAACGGAGCCTGCGTATCCACACCCAGGGATGCCAGCGTCGTGCTGCCGGAGAAGAACTCCACCTTGCTCACCGGGGCCTCCGCATCTTGGGCATTGGCCGTCAGCGTCACATTCCCAGGTGCCGGGATGGCCGTGCCATTGGCGGG